>NZ_JBVJGN010000002.1:0-70375 GCF_055587305.1 Micromonospora sp. NPDC047521
CCGCGGGGGCCCCCCCGGTTTTCGTGGCGCTGGGCGCCGCGGGCCTGGGTTACCACCCCCCGGGGTTTTGGGGGGGGGGGGGGGGGGGGGGGCCGCCCCCCCCCCGCCCCCGCGATGATGCTCAGCGCGCCGCGAACTGCTTGTCGAGTGCGAGGTTGAGTTCGAGCACGTTGACGCCGGGCTCACCCATGAAGCCCAGTGCCCGTCCGCCGGTGTGCTCCTCGACGAGCCTGCGAACCGCCGCCGGGTCCGCGCCACGCTCCCGCGCGACCCGGTTCACCTGCAACTCGGCGTACGCCGGGCTGATCTGCGGGTCGAGGCCGCTGCCGCTGGCGGTGACCGCGTCGGCGGGAACCGCCGGGTCGGCTGGCGCGTCGCCCCGGATCGGGGTGACCACCCCGCCGGCTGCCACGTAGTCCTCGCCCGGCCGGGCCAGCTCCACCGGCACCCCCTGGTACGACGCGACGAACGGGGTGGCCGGGGCGGTCTGGTTGACGCTTACCACCCGGGTGACCGGGCCGGTCAGACCGTCGGCGCGGAACACGGCGAGCACGGCGCCCACCCCGTCGTCGGTGCAGTACGGGCGTCGACCGTCGACACCGTTGAGTTCGCCGACCTCCTTGCTACGGGCGCACACCTGGGTGAGCAGGCTCTCGCTGGACTCCTCCGGGTCGGTGGCGATGGTGTCGACGACGCTCTCCGGGCCCAGGTTGCTGGCCGAGGTGGACGTCGGGTCGTAGCCGTCGCCGGCGGCCGACGGACGGGACTGGAAGTAGCGGGGGATCGGGTTGCCGTCCGCGTCGGTGAAGGACTGGCCGATCAGGGTGCTGCCGACAGTCGTACCGCCCGAGGTGACAAGCGAGCCGTCGGCCTTGTGGTTGAGGCCGGGCAGCTGACCGACCGCTACCAGGGCCAGCGGGTAGACCAGGCCGAGCAGCACCGTGAAGACGAGCACGGCGCGCAGCGCGGCGAGGTGTTGGGCGATCCAGGTGGGTAGGCGCATCACGAAATCCCCGGGATGAAATGGATGAGCAGGTCGATGAGCTTGATCCCGATGAACGGCACGATGATGCCGCCCAGTCCGTACACCAGCAGGTTGCGGCTGAGCAGCTTCGACGCGGCGGCCGGCCGGTACCGCACGCCGCGCAGGGCGAGCGGGATCAGCGCGATGATCACCAGGGCGTTGAAGATGACGGCGGACAGGATCGCCGACTCCGGGCTGGCCAGCCGCATGATGTTCAGGGCGTCCAGGCTCGGGTAGAGGCCGGCGAACATGGCCGGGATGATCGCGAAGTACTTCGCGATGTCGTTGGAGATGCTGAACGTGGTCAGCGCACCGCGGGTGATCAGCAACTGCTTGCCGATCTCCACGATCTCGATCAGCTTGGTCGGGTCGGAGTCGAGGTCGACCATGTTGCCGGCTTCCTTGGCGGCCGACGTACCGGTGTTCATCGCCACCCCGACGTCGGCCTGGGCGAGCGCCGGCGCGTCGTTCGTGCCGTCACCTGTCATCGCGACCAGCCGGCCGCCCTCCTGCTCCCGCTTGATGAGCGCGAGCTTGTCCTCAGGCGTCGCCTCGGCCAGGAAGTCGTCCACGCCTGCCTCGTCGGCGATGGCCTTCGCGGTACGCGGGTTGTCGCCGGTGATCATCACGGTGCGGATGCCCATCCGGCGCATCTCGTCGAACCGCTCCCGCATGCCGGACTTGACCACGTCCTTGAGGTGGATGACGCCCAACGCTCGGGCCGGCTCACCGTCGACGTGCTCGGCGACCACAAGCGGGGTGCCGCCGGTGCCGCTTATCGCGTCCACGATCTCGCCGACCTGCTCGGTGGGGTGGCCTCCGTTCTCGCGTACCCACTTCATCACCGCGGCGGCGGCGCCCTTGCGGACCCGGCGGGCCGTGCCCACCGCGCCGCCGTCCACGCTGGCGTCCGGGGTCAGGTCGACGCCGCTCATCCGGGTCTGCGCGGTGAACGGCACGAAGGTGGCGTGCGGCATCACCCCGGGTTCGCGTTCGCGCAGCCCGAACTCGTTCTTCGCCAGCACGACCACCGAGCGCCCCTCCGGGGTCTCGTCGGCCAGGCTGGACAGCTGCGCGGCGTCGGCCACCGTCGCGGCGTCGACCCCCTCGACCGGTACGAACTCGGCGGCCTGCCGGTTGCCAAGCGTGATGGTGCCGGTCTTGTCCAGCAGCAGGGTGTTGACGTCGCCGGCCGCCTCGACGGCCCGGCCGCTCATGGCCAGGACGTTTCGCTGGACCAGGCGGTCCATGCCGGCGATGCCGATTGCCGAAAGCAACGCGCCGATGGTGGTGGGGATGAGGCAGACCAGCAGCGAGACCAGCACGACACCTGTGACACCGGAGCCGGTGATCGCCCCGCTGTCCGGCGCGGCCGCCTGGTACGCCTTGGAGAAGATCGCCAAGGGCTGGAGGGTCACCACCGCCAGCAGGAAGATGATCGTGAGCGCGGCGAGCAGGATGTTCAGTGCGATCTCGTTAGGTGTCTTCTGCCGGTTGGCGCCCTCGACCAGTGCGATCATCCGGTCGATGAAGCTCTCCCCCGGCCTCTGGGTGATCTTCACGATGATCCGGTCGGAGAGCACCCTGGTGCCACCGGTGACCGCGCTGCGATCACCGCCGGACTCCCTGATGACCGGGGCCGACTCGCCGGTGATCGCCGACTCGTCGACGCTGGCGATGCCCTCGACGATGTCGCCGTCGCCCGGGATGATGCCGCCCGCCTCGACGAGCACGATGTCGCCCTGGCGCAGTTGCGGCGCGGGCACCGCCTCGTCGCGGTAGGTGTTCGCGCGGGCGCCGGGCTTCCAGTCGATCAGCCGGGTGGCGATGGTGTCCTGCTTGGCCTGCCGCAGCGCGGCGGCCTGGGCCTTGCCCCGGCCCTCGGCGACCGCCTCGGCCAGGTTGGCGAAGAGCACTGTCAACCAGAGCCAGACGGTGATCGCCCAAGCGAACACCGACGGGTCGGTCACCGCCAGGACCGTGGTGAAGGCAGCACCGACCTCCACGATCAGCATCACCGGGTTGCGCCACAGCGTGGTCGGGTTCAGCTTGCGCAGCGCGTCCGGCAGGGACCGGATGAGCTGCTGGGGGTCGAGCAGGCCCCCGCCGACCCGGTTGCCCTGGGTGGCGGGTGTGCCGGGGAGTTGCTCTGTCGGGGCGGACGTGACGGACATGTCCTCGTTCCTCATGATGGTCAGAGCCCCTCTGCCAGCGGGCCGAGCGCGAGCGCGGGCAGGAAGGTCAGCGCGACGAGGACCACAGTGACGCCGACGACCATGCCGATGAACAGCGGTCGGTGGGTCGGCAGGGTGCCCTCGGACGCGGGGGTGGGTGCCTGGCGGGCCAGCGAGCCGGCCAACGCGAGCACGAAGATGAGCGGCAGGAACCGGCCCAGCAGCATGCACAACCCCAGCGCGGTGTCCCACCAGGTGGTGTTGACGGTGATGCCGCCGAAGGCGGAGCCGTTGTTGTTGCTGGCCGAGGTGAACGCGTAGAGCACCTCGGAGAGGCCGTGCGGGCCGACGTTGAGCGCTGTCGAGTTGTTGCCTGTGGCGAACGCCGCCGCCGTACCGACGAGCACCAGGATCGGCGTTATCAGGAAGTAGAGCGAGGCGAACTTGATCTCGCGCGACCCGATCTTCTTGCCCAGGTACTCCGGGGTGCGGCCCACCATCAGCCCGGCCACGAAGACCGTGATCACCGCGAGGATGAGCAGGCCGTAGAGCCCGGAACCGGTGCCGCCGGGCGCGACCTCGCCGAGCATCATGTTGACCATGGTCATCATGCCGCCGAGCGAGGTGAACGAGTCGTGGAACGAGTTGACCGCACCGGTCGAGGTGAGCGTGGTGGCGGCGGCGAAGGTGGCCGAGTTCGACACGTCGAACCGCACCTCCTTGCCCTCCATGGCCGCGCCGACCGCCTGCGGGACGGTGCCGTGGCCGGCCAGCTCGAAGATGTTGGTGATGGCGACGCTTGCGAACGCGAGGATGCCCATCACCGCGGCGATGGCGTACCCCTGGCGGTTCTGTCCGACCATCCGGCCGAACACCCGGGGCAGGCTGAACGGGATCAGCAGGATCAGGAAGATCTCCAACCAGTTCGTCCAGGCTGTGGGGTTCTCGAACGGGTGCGCGCTGTTGACGTTGTAGAAGCCGCCGCCGTTGGTGCCCAGCTCCTTGATCACTTCCTGGCTGGCGACCGGACCGCCGGTGATCGTCTGGGTGCCGCCGGTGAGCGTGTTCACGTCGGTGCCGGCGGAGAGGTTCTGCACCGCCCCGCCGATGATCAGCGCGATCGCGCCGAGCACCGCGATCGGCAGCAGGATCCGCAGCACGATCCGGGTCAGGTCGACCCAGAAGTTGCCGAGCTGCCCGGTGCGGCTCCGGGCGAAGCCGCGCACCAGCGCGACAGCCACCGCGATGCCGACCGCCGCCGAGACGAAGTTCTGCACCGCCAGGCCGGCCATCTGCACCAGGTGACCCATGGTCGACTCACCCGAGTACGACTGCCAGTTGGTGTTTGTCACGAATGACACTGCCGTGTTCCAGGCGCCGTGCGGCACCACCGGGTCGAACCCCAGCGACAACCACAGGTGGTTCTGCACCCGCTGGAACAGGTACAGGAACAGGATCGAGACCGCAGAGAACGCCAGCACGCTGCGGGCGTACACGCCCCAGGTCTGCTCGGCGGCCGGGTTGACCCCGACCAGGCGGAAGATCACCCGCTCGACCCGCGACTGCCTGGTTCCGGTGACCGCCCGGAACATGTAGTCGCCGAACGGCTTGTAGACAGCGACCAGGGCCGCCACCAGCGTCAGCACGAAGATGACGCCCGCTGTTGTCATGGTCATCAGAAGCGCTCCGGAAACAGCAGGGCGAACACCAGGAACGCGCCCAGGACGATCGCGAGCACCAGACCGACGGCGTTTACCGCGTTCACAGCTTCTCCACCGCCCGGACCACCAGGGCGAGCACGGCGAACAGCGCCACCGTGAGGACCACGAACACCACGTCAGACACGCTGACTCCTCTTACCGGAAAGGTTCGTCGCGACCGCCTTCCGGTCGCGCGGGGCAATCAAAGCCCCACCACCTACCGGACGGCAGGGGTCATAACGCGACCATGACGGCGGCGCACCTTTTCTTGACGCGGTTTTCACACGTGCCCACTGAACAGGTGAAATGCGGCACAAACGCGCGGACGCCGGGGAGGTAGGGGCAGGTGCGCGTCCTTTGCTCTGCTTCAACAGAGGCGACAGCGAGACACCGAAACTGGTGCGCCGGTTGAAGCAGAGCAAAGGGGCCGAGGAGCGTGGCCGGGGGTGACCCGGGCGGGCGACGGTCAGGCGGGGGACGGTCAGGCCGGGCGGCGGGCCACCAGCACGTCGCGCATGATCGACTGGTCGACCCGGTGGCGCAGCGCGCGGTAGGGCTCCGCGTCGACCACGCTCAGGCCGGCGTCGGCCAGAGCCGCCGCCGCGTCGTCGCGGCTGGCGACATGGGTGTTCCAGGAGATGCCGAGCGCACCGCCGGGGCGCAGCAGCCGCGCCCAGACCGGAGCGGCGTCCGCGAGCAACGCCAGCGGATCGCGGGTCAGGCCGTGATCGGCGGTACGGCTGCCGTGCTGTACGCCGTACGGGGCGTCCGCGACGACCAGGTCGACGGTCTCCGGGCGGAAGAACTCCGCCGAGCGGGTCGTGTCGGCGTTGACCA
Organism: Micromonospora sp. NPDC047521; assembly: GCF_055587305.1. Taxonomy (NCBI): domain Bacteria; kingdom Bacillati; phylum Actinomycetota; class Actinomycetes; order Micromonosporales; family Micromonosporaceae; genus Micromonospora; species Micromonospora sp. NPDC047521. The sequence continues at coordinate 5,736 of NZ_JBVJGN010000002.1, forward strand.
CGTCCAGCAGCTGCGTCCGGCCGGCCTTGTGCTCCTCGCGGGTCGGTGCCAACTCGATGCGCACCCGACGGCCGACCACCTTGCGCTCCCGGCGCACCGGCCCCGACTCCAGCACCCGGTGCTTGATCCGCTTCTGCTTCAGCCAGGTGGTGATGAACGCCCGGTACGCCTCGACGTCCTTCTGGTCGCGCTCGATCCCGGCCGCGTCGAAGCCGTACATCAGCGCCTGGTTGAGGGTGGTGCCGCGACCGCACAGCGGGTCGAGCACCCGGAACCGCCGGCTGGTCAGCTCGCCGGCCCAGTCCGAGGCGAGCAGCGTGACGTTGAGCAGCAGCTTGGTGAACTGCTCATTGGTCTTGCCCGGGTACTTCTGGATGGTGAGCAGGTCGTCGTCGTACCGGTCCAGCCGGCTCCACTCGATGGGGCGCAGCAGCTCTCCGACGATCTCGAACAGCGCGTACCCGGCGGAGAGATTGCCCAGGACGGCGAGGTCACGCTCGGTCAACCCGTCACCGGTGAAGGTGACGTAGGAGGCCCCACCGACCACCTCGGTGTCCAGCTCGCCGAGCCGGCCGTCGAGCGCCGAGCCGCCGAAGATCTCCAACTCGGCCCGGGTCAGGTCGATGGCGGAGCGGGCGTACACCCGGTTGGTGGCGGGCAGGATCAGCAGGCCGTAGCGCGTCATGGTCCGGCGAGTATTCCACAACGCGTCCCGGTGGCCGGGAACCGGAGCGGCCGCCGGAGCGACTACCGGTACATGGGGTGTGAGCAGTGGCGGGAGGTCCTGTCCGCGCAGTTGGACGGGGAGGAGACCGCCGCCGAGCGGACGGCGGCGCAGGGGCACCTCGACGGGTGTGCCGAGTGTCGGGCCTGGTTCAGCGCGGCGGCCTCGGTGACCCGCCGTGTTCGTACCCGGGTGGTCACCGACGTGCCCGACCGGACCGCGGCGATCCTGGCCGCCGCCGCTGCGGCACCGCCGCCCCGCCGGTCGCGGTGGCGACCCCGGCTGCCGCGTCGCGGCCCGCTGGTCGCCGGCCTGCGCGCCGCGCTCGGGCTGCTCGGCGCGGTGCAACTGGTGCTCGGCCTGGCGCAGGTGGGCCGGGGCGCGACCGCCGACCATCTGCACCCCACGGGCCAGCACCTGTGGCACGAGTCCGCCGCCTGGAACGTGGCGGTCGGCGCCGGGTTCCTCTTCGTGGCGGTACGCCGCAGCCCGCCCGCCGGTCTGCTGCCGATGCTCAGCGCCTTCGTCGGCACGCTGCTGCTGCTGTCGGTAAACGACCTGGCCACCGGATCGGTGGGCGGCGAACGGCTGGTCAGCCACGGGTTCCTGGTGGTCGGCTACCTGATCACCGTGCTGCTGTCCCGGCCCGGTCTGCGCCCCGGCGGGCCCTCGCCGCAGCGGCAGCCGACCCCCTCGCGCTGGCGGTTCGGCGCGGACGAGGTCGACCGGCCCCTGCGGGTCGTACGCCCCGAGTCGTATCCGGCGCAGGCGGCCGACCGGTACGCCGCTCCGGCGGCACGTACCGACCGACGAGCCGCCTGAGCAGCCGTCAACTGGTACGCCCGTAGTCGGCCGGGTCCAGTCGGGCGGTACGGCGGCGGTACTCGGCGGCCATTCCCGGCCAGTTGGTGACGATCCGTCCGCTGGCCGTGCGGTACCAGCTGCGGCACGCCGTCCACACACTGCCGGCCAACCGGCGCTGCATCTCCGCGTCGTGGTCGGCGGCCACCTCGGGGCGTACCTCCAGGGGTGGACCGCCCGCGGCGAGCAACCGGACCGCCTGGGCGATGTGCCGGGCCTGCGCCTCCAGGAAGTAGATCACCGACGTGTTGCCGGTGTTGGTGTTCGGGCCGTACATCAGGAAGAGGTTGGGGAAGCTGGGCACCGCCATCCCGAGGTACGCGTACGCGCCGTCGCGCCACTCCTCGTCGAGCCGGCGGCCGGCGCGACCGGTCACCCGGATCGGCACCAGGAAGTCGGTGGCCGCGAAGCCGGTTCCGTAGACCAGCACGTCGCAGGGGTGGACCCGACCGTCGGCGGTGCGCACACCGTCCTCGGTCAGCTCGACGATCCTCTCGGTGACCAGGTCGACGTCGGGGCGGCCCAGGGTGGGCAGCCAGTCGTTGGTGAACAGCACCCGTTTGCAGCCGATCGGCTCCACCGGAGTGATCCTGGCGCGCAGTTCCGGATCGCGTACCTGCCACCACCGCTGCGCCCGCGAGAGGCCTCGCAGCACCGCTGCGGCGGCCCGGTTGCCTGTCACCGCCAGCCCGGTGACCACGGTGGCCGACCAGAACGCGGCCCGGGGCAGGCGCATCAGCGCCGGCACCCGCCGGTAGAGCGCCCGGCCCAGCCGACCGTGCCGGCGGTCCGGCTTGGGCAGCGTCCACGGCGCGGTGCGCTGGAAGACGGTCACCCGGGCCGCGCGGCCGGCGATGGCCGGGACCAACTGCACGGCGCTGGCGCCGGTGCCGATGACCGCGACCCGGGCGCCGTCCAGCCGTACCGTCGGATCCCACCGGGCGGTGTGCAGGGCCGGCCCGGCGAACCGTTGCGCGCCCGGCAGCACCGGCACCACCGGCCGGGAGAGCTGACCGACCGCCGGCACCAGCACGTCCGCCGTCAGTTCCGCGCCATCGGCGGTACGCAGCCGCCAGCACGCGGTCGCCTCGTCCCACGACGCGTCCGTGACCTCGGTCCGCAGCCGCACACGATCGGTCAACCCCAGCTCGGCCACGCAGCGGTGCAGGTAGTCAAGGATCTCCGAGTGCGGCGGGAAGCGCCGCGACCAGCCCGGGTTCAGGGCGAAGGAGTACGAGTAGAGCGGCGCCGGGATGTCGCAGGCGCAGCCCGGGTAGGTGTTGTCCCGCCAGACGCCGCCGATCCGGTCGGCCCGCTCCAGCAGCACCACGTCGGCAGCGCCGGTACGGGTCAACGCGGCGGCCACCGCCACGCCGCCGAACCCGGAACCGATGACCGCCACCCGGACCCGGCGCCGGGTGCCACCGTTGTTTGCGGTAGTGGTTGGAGCGGTGTCGGTCATGGCGGGCTCCCTCAGCCGTGCGGCCGACCGTAACAGCTTGTTGACAGCGCGCCAACGACTACGCGGGAGGGCCGCCCGGGCGCACCGCACAGTCCCCGGCGATGACCTGCGGTACGACCTGCTCGACGATTGTCAGCAGGGTGGTGGTGAGCAGCAGGTGCACCTGCGCGCGGGTCAACGCGCCGCGCTGGAGCCACTCCCGGGCGGTCGACGTCGCCAGCCCGCAGTACGCCCGGACCATCCCCCGCAACTCCTCGTGGTCCTCCGCCTCCTCGGCCAGCCCGACGGCGACGAGCATCCGGTCGGCGGCGACCTCCTCGGCCTCGGCGAGCACCCGTTCCACGTCGGCGTCGCCGCCCATCCCCCGGGCCGTGACGGCGGCCAGCCAGGAGGTGCTGTGCCGCGACACCACGTCGAGGAACCAGGAGACACTGGCATCGACCCGGGTCCGCAGATCCCCCTTGGGCAGCCGCTCCACGGCGACCTCCGGGATGGTCACCATGACCCGCACGACCTCCAGATAGAGGTCCTTCTTGGTGCCGAAGTAGTGGTTGACCAGGCCCCGGGCGACGCCCGCCTCCCGGGCCACGTCGGTGGTCGACACGTCCGCGTACGGGCGCTCGCCGAACAGCCGGACCGCGCAGGCCAGGATCTGCCCGCGCCGGGCGTCCGGCTCCAACCGGCGGCGTCGGGGAGCCGTCTCGACACTCATCTGCCCGACCCTAGCGGCAGCCGTTGCGTCAGCGCGGCGGCCAGCCAGGCAAAAACCCTGATCACCAACCGCACCGTCGCCGGCAGAGGGGTGCACAGGCCACTCCCTTTGCTCCGCACCCGACAGGCACCGGTAGCAGACCGTAAACGTCGCCTCCGCAGGTGCAGAGCAAAGGGGGCGGCATGCGAAGGTGGGCGGATGCGGCGAGGGGATCCGGGCCGGCTCACCCACTCGCGGCGGGGGGACGGCCCGCCGCTGGCGCTCATCCACGGGATCGGTAGTCGGTGGCAGGTGTGGTCGCCGGTGCTCGACGAGGTGGCCCGGCACCGGGACGTGATCGCGCTGGACCTGCCCGGCTTCGGCGCCTCGCCACCGCGGCCGGGGCAACCGGCACCTCCCTCACCCGGCTCGGTGGAGCATCTGGCGGATCAGGTTGCCGCGTTCCTTGAGGCGCTGGGTGTGCACCGGCCCGCCGTGGCCGGCAACTCGCTCGGCGGTGGCATCGCGCTGGAGTTGGGGCGGCGCGGGCTGGCCAGCTCGGTGATCGCGTTCTCGCCGATCGGGTTCTGGGGCCCGGTGGAGCGACGCTGGTGCCAACTGACGGTCGGGGGAGCCCGCTCGGCCGCCGTCGCGTTGCGGCCGGCGCTGCCCCGGCTGCTGGCGAGCCGGGCTGGACGGGCGGTCTTCTGCGGGCTGTTCTACGGCCACCCGGGACGACTCAGCCGAGAGGAGTGCGTCGAGTCCGCGGCGGCGCTGGCCGACGCGCCAGGCTTCGCGGCGGCGCGCGCCGCGTTCGCCGGATGGCAGCTCCGTCGCGAGACGACCGGAGCGCTCGACGACATTCCCGTGACCGTCGCCTGGGGTAGGCGCGATCTCGTGTTGCCGTACCCCACTCAGGCCCGGCGGGCCCGAGCGGCGCTGCCGGCGGCCCGGCACGTGCCGCTGCCGGGCTGCGGACATCTGCCCTTCGCGGACGACCCGAAAGCCTGTGCCCGGCTGCTGATCGAGACTTATTGACATGCCGCCAACAGCGCGCGAGGGTGATGCACATGCCGACGACCGATGGCTCCCCCTCGCCCTGGCGTGAGCCGGAGCACGACGACCTGGCCGAGTTGGCCCGCACCTTCTTCACCAAGGAGGTGCTGCCGCACACCGACCGCCTGCTGGCGCAGGGCCACCCGGACCGCGAGCACTACCGGCGCGCCGGTGAGCTGGGGTTGCTCGGCCTGTCCGTCCCCGAGGAGTACGGCGGCGGGGGCGGCGGCTTCACCCACGAGGCCGTGTTGCTGCACGAGCAGGCGTACACCGGGGAGAGCAGCCTCGGCTTGGCCGTCCACAGTGGCATCGTCACCGGCTACCTCGTGGCGTACGGCAGCGAGGAGCAGAAGCGACGCTGGTTGCCCGGCCTGTGCAGCGGCGAGCTGGTCGGCGCGATAGCGATGACCGAGCCGGACGGCGGCTCGGACCTCCAGGCGATGCGGACACGGGCCGTCCGCGACGGCGACGACTACCTGGTCAGCGGTGCGAAGACGTTCATCACCAACGGCGGCGTGGCCGATCTGATCATCGTGGCGTTGAAGACCGACCCCGAGCAGCGGGCGGCAGGCATCTCCCTGCTGGTCTGCGAGGTGGGCGACGACCCGGAGGGCTTCCGCAGGGGTCGGCTGCTGTCCAAGATCGGGCTGCACGGCAACGACACGGCCGAGCTGTTCTTCGACGAGCTGCGGGTGCCGGCGGCCAACCTGCTCGGCGGCGCCGAGGGGCTGGGCTTCATCCAGATGATGCAGCAGCTGCCGCAGGAGCGGCTGGTGATCGGCGTGGGCGCGGTCGCCGCCATGGAACGCGCGGTCGAGCTGACAGTCGCGTACGCGAAGGAGCGCACCGCCTTCGGCAAGACGCTGATGGGGCACCAGAACACCAGGATGGTGCTCGCCGAGTGCGCCACCCGCGCCCGGGTCAGCCGGGTCTTCCTGGACGACTGCATCGTCCGGCACAGCCGAGGTGACCTGGACGTGGCGACCGCCGCGATGGCGAAGTCGTGGCTCACCGAAGGCCAGTGCGAGGTCGTCGACCGCTGCCTGCAGATCTTCGGCGGCTACGGCTACACGACCGAGTACCCGATCGCCCGGATGTACGCCGACGCCCGCGTCCAGAAGATCTACGGCGGCACCAACGAGATCATGAAGGAGTTGATCGCCCGTGCCCTCTGAGGCGTACGTCTATGACGCGGTGCGCACCCCGCGCGGACGCGGCCGGGACACCGGCGCGCTGCACGGGGTCAAGCCGATCTCCCTTGTCGTCGGCCTGATCGACGCGCTACGCGAGCGCAACCCCGGCCTGGACGTCGGCCGGTTGGAGGACCTGCTTCTCGGCATCGTCACCCCGGTCGGCGAACAGGGCGGCGACCTGGCACGGGCGGCGGCGCTGCTGGCCGGGCTGCCGGACGAGGTGGGCGGGGTGCAGCTCAACAGGTTCTGCGCCTCCGGGCTGGAGGCGGTCAACTCCGCCGCCGCGCGGATCCGTTCCGGCTGGGAACACCTGCTGCTGGCCGGCGGGGTGGAGTCGATGTCCCGGGTGCCGATGGGCTCCGACGGCGCGGCCTGGGCCACCGACCCGCAGACCGCGCTTGCCACGTCGTTCGTGCCGCAGGGCGTGAGCGCCGACCTGATCGCCACCCTGGAGGGCTTCACCCGCGACGACGTGGACGGCTATGCGGTGCGGTCGCAGGAACGGGCCGCCAAGGCGTGGGCCGGCGGGCACTTCGCGCGCTCGGTGGTGCCGGTCCGGGACGGCAACGGGCTGGACATCCTCACCGTGGACGAGCATCTGCGGCCGGAGACCACCAGGGAGGCGTTGGCGAAGCTCACCCCGTCCTTCGCGACGATGGGCGAGGCGGCCGGCTTCGACGCGGTGGCGTTGCAGAAGTTCCACTGGCTGGAGGCGATCGAGCACGTCCACCACGCCGGCAACTCGTCGGGCATCGTGGACGGCGCGGCGCTGGTGCTGGTCGGCTCGGAGCAGGTCGGCCGGGACCTCGGTCTCACCCCGCGCGCCCGGATCGTCGGCGCGGCGGTCACCGGCGCCGACCCGACGCTGATGCTGACCGGCCCGATCCCGGCCACCCACAAGGCGCTCGCCGCCGCCGGGTTGACGCTCGACGACATCGACCTGTTCGAGATCAACGAGGCGTTCGCGGCTGTGGTGCTCAAGTACGTCCGCGACCTGGGCCTCGACCCGGACCTGGTGAACGTCAACGGCGGCGCGATCGCCCTGGGCCACCCGCTCGGCGCGACCGGAGCGATGCTGCTCGGTACGGCGTTGGACGAGTTGGAGCGCCGCGACCTGCGCCGCGCCGTCGTGACCCTGTGCATCGGCGGCGGCATGGGCGTCGCCACCGTTCTCGAGCGCTGCTGACCCGGAGGACGACAATGACCGACACCATCCGGTACGACCGCGGCGCCGACGGCATCGTCACGCTCACCCTTGACGACCCGACCCAGTCCGCGAACACCATGAACCGGGCGTACGCCGCGTCGATGAGCGCGGTGCTCGACCGGCTGGAGGCCGAACCCGACCTCGCCGGGGTCATCGTGACGAGCGCGAAGTCGACGTTCTTCGCCGGCGGCGACCTGCCGGAGATGATCAGGGCCACCCGCGAGGACGCTCCCGCGCTCGCCGAGCTGCTCGGCACCATCAAACGGGACCTGCGCCGCCTGGAGACGCTGGGCCGGCCGGTCGTCGCGGCGGTCAACGGGTCCGCGCTCGGCGGCGGCCTGGAGATCGCGCTCGCCTGCCACCACCGGATCGCGCTGGACGCGCCGGGCAGCCGGCTCGGGCTGCCCGAGGTGACGCTGGGTCTGCTGCCCGGGGCCGGCGGTGTCACCCGGACCGTACGGATGCTCGGCCTGGCCGGCGCGCTGACCACTGTGCTGCTCACCGGCAGCCGGATGCGCCCGGCCGATGCCCTGGCCGCCGGTCTGGTCGACGAGGTGGTGGCCACCGAGGCGGAGATGCTGGACCGGGCCCGTGCCTGGATCGCGGCCAACCCGCAGCCGAAGCAGCCGTGGGACCGACCGGACTACCGGATGCCCGGCGGCACACCGGCCAGCCGGTCGCTCGCCGCGCAGTTGCCCGCCTTCCCGGCCACCCTGCGCAAGCAGCTCAAGGGCGCCCGGCTGCCCGCGCCCGAGGCGATCCTGGCCACCGCCGTCGAGGGCGCGCAGGTCGATGTGGACACCGCGCTCACAGTGGAGACCCGGCACCTCATCGGCCTGCTCACCGGGCAGGTCGCCAAGAACATGATCGGGGCGTTCTTCTTCGACCTGAAGGCCGTGAACGGCGGCGCCGCCCGACCGTCCGTCGACGTGCCGCCGGTGCGGAAGGTGGCGGTTCTCGGCGCGGGCATGATGGGTGCCGGCATCGCGTACGCCTGCGCCAGCGCCGGCATCGACGTGGTGGTCAGGGACGTCACGGAGGAGGCCGCCGGACGGGCCCGGGAGCACGCCGAACGGCTGCTGGCCCGCAAGGTGCGCAAGGGCCGCGCCACGGAGGCCGACGCCCGCGCGGTGCTGGACCGGATCACCACCACCGACCGGGTGGACGCCCTCGCCGGGTGCGACGCGGTCATCGAGGCGGTCTTCGAGGACCCGGCGCTGAAGAAGGCCGTGTTCGCCGAGGTGCTCCCGGTGCTGGCACCTGACGCGTTGATCGCCTCCAACACCTCCACCCTGCCGATCACTCAGCTGGCCGAGGGCGTGGACCGGCCGGCCGACTTCATCGGCATGCACTTCTTCTCCCCTGTCGACCGGATGCCGCTGTTGGAGATCGTGGTCGGCGAACGGACCGGCGACCACGCGCTGGCCCGCGCGTTCGACCTGGGCAGGCGGATCGGCAAGACGCCGATCGTGGTCAACGACGGCCGGGGCTTCTTCACCAGCCGGGTCATCGGCCGGTTCATCGACGAGGCGGTGGGCATGGTCGCCGACGGCGTACCTGCCGCGTCGGTGGAGCAGGCCGCGTTGCAGGCCGGCTATCCGACCGGGCCGTTGGCGCTGGCCGACGAGGTGAGCCTCACCCTGATCCAGCGGATCCGCCGCCAGTTCGAAGCCGCAAGCGAGGAGTTCCTGCCCCTGCCGGCGCACCGGCTCGTCGACGAACTTGTCGACGCGTACGACAGGCCGGGACGCGCCGCCGGACGCGGCTTCTACGCGTACGACGACGGCACCCGGGGACGGCTGTGGCCGGGTCTCGCCGACCTGGTCACCGACGCCGGCCGGGCGGTGCCGTTCACCGACCTTCAGGAGCGGATGCTCTTCGCCGAGGCGCTGGACGCGCTGCGCTGCCTCGACGAGGGCGTACTGCGGACCGAGACCGACGCCAACATCGGCTCGATCTTCGGCATCGGCTTCCCGGCGTGGACCGGTGGGGTGATCCGTTACGTCCGGCAGTACGCGGGCGGCCCAGCCGGCTTCGCGGCGCGCGCGGCCGAGCTGGCCGACCGGTACGGCGACCGGTTCACGCCCCCCGCCGACCTGGTCGAGCGGCTCGCCGCCCGTACCACCGAACCGGCAGGCGCCGCGTGACGGCGGCGCACGGCGGGCCGTTGGCCGGGGTGCGGGTTGTCGAGTTGGCAAGTCTCGCCCCGGCGCCGTTCGGCTGCATGGTCCTCGCCGACCTCGGCGCGGACGTGGTGCGGGTGGACCGGCCCGGCGCACCGGGAGCGGGCCGGCTGGCCGCGCCGACCGGCGGGCCGTTGCAGCGCGGCCGGCGGGTCACCACCCTCGACCTGAAGTCCCCCGACGGGGTGGCCGGCCTGCTGAGCCTCGTCGAGCGGGTCGACGTGCTGGTCGAGGCGTACCGGCCGGGGGTGGCCGAGCGGCTCGGCTTCGGCCCGCAGGTGTGCCAGGAGCGCAACCCCCGGCTGGTGTACGCGCGGATGACCGGCTGGGGTCAGGACGGCCCGCTGGCGGCCCGGGCCGGGCACGACATCGACTACATCGCGGTCGCCGGGGCGTTGGAGCCGCTGGGCCGGGCCGGTGAGCGCCCGTACGCGCCGATGAACCTGCTCGGCGACTTCGGCGGAGGCGGCATGCTGCTCGCCGTCGGCGTGCTCGCCGCGCTGCTGGAACGGGAACGCTCAGGCGTCGGGCAGGTGGTCGACGCGGCAATGGTGGACGGGTCGGCGCTGCTCACGTCGTTCCTGCACGGGCTGCTCGGCACCGGCCTGTGGGCGGCACCACGTGGGCGCAACATGTTCGACGGCGGGGCACCGTTCTACGACACGTACCGCACCTCCGACGATGGATTCATGGCGGTCGGCGCGATGGAACCGGCCTTCTACGCCGTACTCCTGGCGGGTCTCGGCCTCGCCGACGACCCGGACCTGCCCGCCCAGTACGACCCGAGCGGCTGGGACGAGCTGCGGAGACGGTTCACCGAGCGGTTCGCCGAGCGGACCCGGGACGAGTGGACGGCGATCTTCGCCGACCTGGACGCCTGCGTCGCCCCGGTGCTCGCCCCGCGTGAGGCGCACCAGCATCCGCACAACGCGGCCCGGGGCACCTTCGTCGAGGTGGGCGGTGAGATCCAGCCCGCCCCGGCACCCCGCTTCGACCGCACGCCCACCGCCCAGCCAACACCAGCGCCGGACCCGGAGCGCGACGCCGTACCTGTGGACACGATCCTCACCACCTGGCAGTGAAGAACCCCACCACCCGCGCCGCGTGATCAAGAGGTCTGCGTCAGAGAACCGTCCCTCGGTGACGCGAACCTCTTGATCAACCGGCGTGGCCGGGGGTGCCGCGCCCGGTGGGGGCGGTGGTACCAGGTGGCGAAGAGGGCTACGGCCAGCAGCAGCTCTGCCAGGTCGCCGCCGTAGTACATGAGTTGGGCGGCGGCGCGGAACGCTTCCGGGTCACGGTCGGTGAGCCCGGGCGGGAGCGTTCCGGCCTGCGCGTAGAGGTACTTGGCCAGTACCGCGTGCCCTGCCGACGCGCCGAGCAGCGCCCCGACGCGGACGGCCATTCCGGGGCGGCGGGGTGCCGGGTCCGGCCCGGCCAGCGACCAGGCGAACAGGTACCCGGCGACCACGTAGTGCAGGTGCAGGGCGTGGTGCAGGGTCGGTTGCCGCTCGGCCGCCGCGTACAACGGGGTGAGCAGCACCAGGGCCAGCCCAGCTGTGGTGAGCAGCGCGGCGGTGACCGGGTGGGCGACCAGGTGCAGCGGGCGGACGCGCAGCAGGCGGCCCACCATCCGCCGCGTCGGCGGGGGCGCGACGTGCAGCAGCAGGGTCACCGGGGCACCGAGGACCAGCCCGAGCGGGGCGATCATGCCGAGCAGAAGGTGCTGCGCCATGTGCCCGCGCGGGTCGTCGGGGAGTTGGGCCAGCGGTCCGACGGCGACCGCCAGCAGGGCGCAGCCGGCCAACCAGGCGGCGGTGCGCCTGTGGTCCCACCCGCGTGGGTCGCGGACGGCGGCCAGCAGGTAGCCGACGGCCAGCAGCACGACCGGGAGCAGCGGCAGCCAGCTCCGCCCGTCCGCCGCATGCCCGCCGTGCGCCAACACCGGCTGTCCGGCCCAGGCCGGCAGACCGGAGAGGACCGTCGTCACCGGGGGCCGTCACCGGGCCGGCGGGACCGCGTCCACCACACCACCGCAGCGCCCGCCAGCAGCAGCACCGCGCCGCCCGCGATCCACACCACGTCGTACGGCAGCAGGTGGACGCCGTAGCGGATCTGGTGCACCCGGAGCACCTTGTGGTCGACCACGCCGTCGAAGACCTGGAAGCCGCCGGCGCCGAGCAGGAAGCCACCCCAGGCCAGCCGGGCCGACAGGGCACGTCGCCGGCGCAGGTCGGCGAGCCAGAAGAACCCGCCGACCAGGATGATCAGTTCGGCGGCGTGCAGCAGTCCGTCCGACAGCAGGGCGATCGACGGGGTGGACCTGTCGTAGAAGTGGTGCCAGGCCAGCAGCTGGTGAAAGACGATCTCGTCCACCGCCGCCATGATCGCCACACCGATCAGGACGCCGGCGAGCGTGGAGGAGCGACCATCGAGAGTCCCTGCCCGGGGCAGACTCGTACCGGTCACCACACACCTCGCATCCATGCCGGGTCAGGCCCGAACTACCCCGAACCGCGTCGAGCATGCCTTGCCGGTCCCGTTTCGCGACTCCCCCACGGCTGACGGCATGATCATGGAGCCTGAAGGGGAGCACGAGAGGGAGGTGCACGTGCCGGACGCAGACGAACTCGTCGCCGACGCGCTGACGGCGGTGCGCGGCACCGACGTACGGCAGGCCGAACGACAGCTGGACCGGCTGATGGTCGGCACCGGCGCGACGGGCGGCAGCACGGCGGTGGACGCGGCCCTGCTGCGTCGCCTGGTCCGTGGCCTGGGACGGTTGTGGCCGCGCGGCTGGCAGCCGGTGGACCTGGACCGGATCACCACCCGCCGGCTCGACGCCCGCGCGGCCGGGTTGCTCCGCGACGCGATGGCCGCCCAGCGGCGCGAACAGGCCGAGCCGGTCCCCGCCTGGTGGGACGACCAGTTGGGCGAGCTGAGCGCCGAGGTCCGGGGCGACGACCGGGGTGTGCTGGCCGGCTGGGCAGCCCGCGAAGGGCTGGACCGGGTGGACGCGCTGCGCACCGCCGTCGACGTCCTCGCGCTCGTGGAGAGCCTGCCGCCGATCGCGGTGCTGCGCCCGCCGCCCGGCTCGACCGGCGCGGCGACCACCCGCGCGGCAGGTACGGCCCGCAGCGGGTCACCGATGCTGGACCGGGTGCGGGCGCTGCTCGCCAAGGCCGAGTCGACCACGTTCCCGGCCGAGGCGGAGGCGCTGACCGGCAAGGCACAGGAACTGATCGCCAGGCACAGCATCGACGAGGCGCTGCTGGCCGCCGGGGCGGCCACCGGGGACCAGCCGGGTGGGGTACGCCTGAGCACCGACCCCCCGTACGCGGGAGCGAAGGCGCTGCTCGTGCAGGAGGTGGCGGCGGCGAACCGGTGCGAGGCGGTCTGGTCCGACGACCTGGGGTTCACCACAGTGCTGGGCTGGCCCGCCGATCTCGTGGCGGTGGAGTTGCTCTACACGTCTCTGCTGGTCCAGGCCACCGCCGCGATGCTGCGCGGGCGGGCCGAGCGTAAGCCGGGGTCGGGGCGGCGGACGAAGGTGTGGGACGAGTCGTTCCTCAACGCGTTCGCGCTGCGCATCGGCGAGCGGCTGCGCGCGGCAACCGACGCGGCGGCGGCCGAGACGGCAGGCGCCGAGCGACTGTTGCCGGTGCTCGCCAAGCGCGGCGAGGCGGTCCAGGAACGGCTGGAGACGCTCTTTCCCGGCGTCACGCGGCACCGGCTCAGCGTCCGCGACGCCGAGGGCTGGTCGTCCGGCACCTCGGCCGCCGACCGGGCGTCGCTCGACGTCGGCGACGGGCGGAAGCCCCGACAGGTGCCGGGCCGGCGCTGACCGTGCGGCGTGGGACCGCCACCCGGAAGGTTTTCTGCGATTTTCTTCGGTACGCGGTAGGGAACGGGGTGACGGCTCCGACCCTCCGGTGAGCCGCGCCCCGACCGGGGTGCGACCAGGACGCGAGGAGCATCGCCGTGAAGTACATGCTGCTGATCTGGAACCGGCCCGGCTTCACCGAGGAGCTTTCCGAGCAGGACCGCACCGCCCTGTTCGGCGAGGTCGACGAGATCATGAAGGAGCTGACCGAGACCGGCGAACTGATCGGCGGCCAGGCGCTTGCCAACCCGTCGCAGACCCGTACGGTCCGGCTCGCCGGTGGCCACCCGGAGGTCATCGACGGGCCCTTCATGGAGAGCAAGGAGCAGTTCGCCGGCTACCTGGCCGTCGACTGCGACAGCCCCGAGCGGGCCGCCGAGATCGCCGCCCGCTGGCCGGACGTGCGCTTCGGCGGCGCCATGGAGGTCCGGCCGATCATGGACGAGTCCGGAGCGGAGATGTGACAGACGACCGGACGGTCGAGGACCTGCTGCGCACGTTCGCGCCACAGGTCCTCGGCCTGCTGGTCCGCAGGCACGGCCAGTTCGACAGGTGTGAGGACGCGGTCCAGGAGGCGTTGCTGGCCGCCGCGACGCAGTGGCCCGAGCAGGGCGTACCGGACAGTCCCCGCGCGTGGCTACTCACCGTGGCCACCCGCCGGCTGACCGACGAGTGGCGCAGCGAGAGCGCCCGCCGGGACCGCGAGGTCGTCGTGGCGCTGCGCGAGTCGACGTACGCCCAGGTGGCGCCGCCGGCCGACGCGGAGCCGGCGGTGGCGGACGCCGACGACACGCTTACCCTGCTGTTCCTCTGCTGTCACCCGGCGCTTGCCGGATCCGCCCAGGTGGCGCTCACGCTGCGGGCGGTCGGCGGGCTCAGCACCGCCCAGATCGCCCGCGCACACCTCGTGCCCGAGGCGACGATGAGCCAGCGCATCCGCCGGGCCAAGCAGCGGATCGAGGCGGCCGGCGCCCGCTTCGACATGCCGGGGCCCGGTGAACGGGAGGAGCGGCTGCGGACGGTGCTGCGCGTCATCTATCTGATCTTCAACGAGGGGTACACGGCGTCCAGCGGGCCGGATCTGCACCGGGCCGATCTGACCCGCGAGGCGATCCGGCTGGCCCGCATCCTGCACGGGCTGCTGCCCGACGACGGCGAGGTCGCCGGGTTGCTGGCGTTGATGCTGCTCACCGACGCCCACCGGGCGGCCCGGGTGGGCGCGGACGGGGAGCTGGTGCCGCTCGCCGAGCAGGACCGCACCCGGTGGGACACCGCCGCCATCGCCGAGGGCGTCGCGCTCGTCACCGAGGCGTTGACCTGGTCGCCGCCCGGCCCGTACCAGCTCCAGGCGGCCATCGCGGCCGTGCACGCCGAGGCGGCGACGGCGGCGCAGACGGACTGGCGGCAGATCGTCGCGCTCTACCGGCTGTTGGCCCGGATCGCCCCGAACCCGATGGTCACCCTCAACCAGGCGGTGGCGGTCGCCATGGTGGACGGGCCACGGGCCGGGCTCGCCCTGCTCGCACCACTGGACGCGGACGAGCGTACGGCGGGGCACCACCGGCTCGCCGCCGTACGGGCGCACCTGCTGGAGCTGGCCGGTGAGCCCGACGCGGCGCGGACGGCGTACCTGGCGGCGGCACGAGGGACCACGAGCCGCCCCGAGCAGCGCTACCTGGAACGCCGAGCCGCCCGACTGGCGGACCGACGATGAGGAAGAGGAGTCGAGGGACATGGGCATGGTGAGCAGTCAGCTGTCGATCTCGCTGGACGGGTACGTGGCGGGGCCGGAGCAGAGTCGGCAGGATCCGCTGGGCCGGGGAGGTCTGCGGCTGCACGAGTGGGTGTTCGGCCTGGACACCTGGCGGGCCCAGCACGGGCTCAGCGGCGGCGACCGGGGTGTCGACGCGGACGTCGTCGAGGAGATGACCCGCGACATCGGCGCGTACGTCATGGGTAGGCGCATGTTCGGCGGCGGCGACGGCCCGTGGGACGAGACGTGGCAGGGCTGGTGGGGCGACGACCCGCCGTTCCGTACCCCGGTGTTCGTGCTCAGCCACCACCCCCGGGCGCCGCTTGTGATGCGGGGTGGCACGGAGTTCCGGTTCGTCACCGACGGCATCGGGTCGGCGTTGCGGCAGGCGCGGGAGGCTGCCGGCGACCGGCGGGTGTCGATCGCCGGAGGGGCGAGCACGGTACGGCAGTACCTGGCCGCCGGGCTGGTCGACACCCTGCAACTGCACCTCGTGCCGATCGTCCTCGGTGGCGGCGAGCGACTCTTCGACGGCGTCGCGCCGCACCTGGAGCAGATGTCGGTGGTGGCCGGGCCGACCGTCACGCACCTGACGTACCGGGTCCTGCGCTGATCGGCGCCGCGCGCACGTGTGCCCGTTCGCCCTGCTTGCCGACGAGGCTGAGGAATTCGACGGGGCCGGCGCTGGTGGCGCCGAACCAGTGCGGGGTGCGGGTGTCGAACTCGGCGGCCTCGCCGGGCCGGAGGAGGAGGTTGTGGTCGCCGAGGACCAGGCGCAGCGTGCCGTTGAGGACGAAGACCCAGTCGTAGCCCTCGTGGGTGCGCCTGTCGGGTTCGCGGTCGTCGGCACCGGCCGGGAGCACGAACTTGTACGCCTGGATGCCGCCGGGCCGGCGGGTCAACGGCAGGATCGTCGATCCGTCGCCGGTGGCGATGGGGCGCAGGTTGATGCGGGGGTCGCCGGTGGGCGGCGCGTCGACGAGGTCGTCGAGTGTGACGCCGTGGACGCGGGCGAGGGGCAGGAGCTGTTCGAGTGTGGGCCGCCGCAGGCCCGCTTCGAGCCGGGAGAGGGTGCTCGCGGAGATGCCTGTCCGCTCGGCGAGGTCGGTGAGGGTGAGGCCGTGGCGCAGCCGGAGCTGCTTCAGACGCGGGCCGACCGCGTCGAGGGTGCGGTCCGTCTGCTCGTCCATGAGCCCATTTGCCATTTGGCAAGAAGCTTTGCGGTACGCGTCGACGCCGGTCACAGTCCGCCTGTGACGCGCGAAGGAGCAGCCTGATGAGCGAGCAGCACGACTTCGACGGGGACTACTGGGAGCGGCACTGGCGGCAGACGCCCCACGGTCTGTCGGCCCCGCACCCGTACCTGGCCGATGGGGCCGCCGGCCTGACGCCGGGCACCGCCCTGGAGGCCGGGTGCGGCACCGGCGCGGAGGCCGTCTGGCTCGCCGGGCAGGGATGGCGGGTCACCGCTGTCGACATCGCGTCCGCAGCCCTGGCCGTCGCCGCAGAACGCGCGGCCGCCGGCGGGGTGTCCGAGCGGATGCGGTGGGTGGAGGCGGACCTGACGACCTGGGAGCCGGAGGTCCGGTTCGATCTGGTGACCACGCACTACGCGCACCCGGCCATGCCGCACCTGGCCTTCTACGACCGCATCTCGGGTTGGGTGGCGCCCGGCGGCACCCTGCTGATCGTCGGTCACCTGCACGCCGCGGGGGTCACCGGGCACGGGCACCACCCGCCCGCCGAGGCATCGGTCACAGTCGCTGACATCACCGCCGGTCTGGCCGGCGACACCTGGGAGATCACCACCGCCCGGGAGCACGAGCGCACGATCACCGGACCGGCCGGTCACGGGAAAACGCTCCACGACGTCGTCGTCCGCGCCACGAGACGCCGGTGAGCGCACCGCCGCCGACCGTCGGGCAGAGCTGACCACCCGACGGCCGGCGAGGCTGTCACACGTCCGGGTCGACGGCCGGGCAGTCGGCGCCCCGGGCGGGCACCACCTGGTCGATCAGGTAGGCGTCGACAGCCCGCGCCACGCACGGGCTGGTGGAGTAACTGCCGTGCCCCCACCCGCGGTACGTGAGCAGCACGCCGTGCCGGCCCAACTGCCGTTCCACGTTCGTGGCCCAGTTGTACCCGCTCGCCGGGTCGTGCACCGTGGCGGCGACCAGCAGCGGCACATCGCTGCGGACCCGCAGGCGGTGCTGCGGGTTGGCGACGGGCGTCGGCGCGCCCAGGCACGTCACCAGGGCGAACACCGCCGTCGGGTAGCGCAGGTCGGGTGCGAGCCGGGCCATCCGGCGCAGGTGCCCGGCGTACTCCCGGTAGTCGCGGACGGGCAGGCTCCAGTCCTGGCAGAACACCGCGAACGGGTACGGCGCCACGGCGTCGCCCGCCGACGCAACGACGCCGCGCGCCGCGGTCGAGGCATCCATCGCGGCCAGCCACTCGGCCAGCCCCGGCCAGCGCGACGTCTCGTAGAACGCCTTGTGCGTGAGCCGGGTTAGCTCGAACGGGGTCAGCACGACTCCGGGCCGTTTCGGGTCGGTCAGGTCGCCGCGCTCGGCGCGAGCGCGCAGCCCGGCCCAGACCGCCCGGACGTCCCGCCCGTGCAGGACGCAGGAGGTGGACCTGTCGCACCAGGCGACGAACTCGTCGAACGCGTTCTGCGAGGTGACGGCCTGGGTGTCGAGGAAGGCGCGGGTGCCGAGGCTGTGGTCTATCGCGGCCTCCAGCACCACCGCCCGGACCCGGTCGGGGAACAGCTCCGCGTACCGCTCGCCGAGCAGGGTGCCGTACGAGCTGCCGTGGAAGGTCAACCGCCGCTCGCCGAGCGCGGCGCGGACCGCGTCGAGGTCACGGGCGGCGCTCGTGGTGTCCACATGGTCGTACAGCGGGCCCGTGCGGGCCCGGCAGTCGGCGCGCAGCAGCGCGTTCCCGGCCAGCGTGGCGTCGAACTGGGCCTGGTCGGTGAGCAGTTGCGGCTGCCGGGCGAGCAGGTCCCGCGAGCAGACCACCGGGTGGCTGGCGCCGGTGCCGCGCGGGTCGAAGCTGACGATGTCGAACCGGCGGCGCAGGTCGGCGCTGAACCGGGAACTGCCGTCCACCACCCGTTCCACCCCGCTGTCGCCCGGCCCGCCGGGGCCGAACACCAGCGAACCCTGCCGGAGGGCCGGATCGGCGACCCGGCGGGCCAACGCCAGGTCGAAGCGCTCACCCCGGGGGCGGTCCCAGTCCACCGGAAGCGACAGGGTGCCGCACTCGGCGGTGGCGTCCTTGGGGCAGGGCCGCCAGTCGATGGCCTGTCGGGCGGTGGCAGGGCTGGCCGGGGTCAGGCCGGCGGCCGTGAGTGCCAGGGCGACCGCCCAGCCCACCGCGGATTTGCGTACGCGCAGCATGAGGTGCTGTCCTCTCCTCGAAGGAGCGTTACCAGTGGAACTCGCCCGTGGGGCGAGGTGATGCCTTCTTCCACCCGGGTCGTCGAGTGGCAGCTCGACGGCCCGGGGCCTTCGTCCGGCGGGGTCAGTCGACCTCGCGCAGGACGCGTTCGAGGCTGGTCATCCGGGTCTCCATCCCGCCCAGCCGGCCGTCCAGCGCCGCGAGCAGGCGGGCGTTCTCGGCCTGGGCCTGGGCGGCGGTCTCGGCGATCCGGCGGTACTCGTCCGCGCGGGACGACTCGAGCCGGGCCCTCCGGGTCTTGGCGATCTGGACGACGCTCACCGCGAACACCGTGATCAGCAGGGCGAAGATTCCTATCGCGCCGACCACCTCGGTCCAGTCGTGCTCACTCATGCCTGTCATCGCGTCGCTCCCGGCTGGTCGGCCGAGTCGGGCACGGTGAGCGTCTGCACCGCCGCCGCGATGACCTCGGGGGTGAGTGTGAGCACGAACGGCTCCACCTCGTAGTAGTTCATGGCCTTCCCGTCCTCCGACAACTCCAGGCGGGCGGTGACCAGCCCGGCCGCCGCCAGCTTCCGTAGGTGGACCTGCAACAGCGCGCGGCTGATGCCCAGTTGCCGGGCCAGCCCGCTGACGTAGGCACGCTCGCGGGCCAGCGCGGCGACGACCCGCATCCGGTGCGGGTTGGCCAGGGTGGCCAGCACCCGGATCAGGTCGTCACCGGTCGGCGGCGGAGCGCTGCTCATAACCAGCCCTTGCACATGCCAACAGAAGTTAGCAGGTATCGGCGCGCGGCGGTGGGGACCGCTTGCGGAATCAGGGGAACCTCAGGGTCACCGAGAGGACCTGGGCACACAGAACGCCGGGCCGGTGAATGATCACCGGCCCGGCGTGCGAATTACGTGGTACATCAGCTCTTGAAGGCGTCCTTGATCTTCTCGCCGGCCTGCTTGAGCTTGGCCGTCGACTGGTCAGCACGACCCTCGGCCTCGAGCTGCTCGTTGTCGGTGGCGCGACCGGCGCCTTCCTTCAGCTTGCCGGCCGCGTCCTCGCTGGCATTGTTGATCTTGTCGTCGATACCCATGCGCCAACCTCCATTGCGAGCGTCGCTACGACCTCAGCAGTACCCCCGCCACCGCCGACCCAACCATTACCGCCGTCACAGATCACCGGCGGCGGAACGGAACCGGCGCAGGCGCAGGCTGTTCGCCACCACGAAGACCGAGGACAGCGCCATCGTCGCGCCCGCGATCATGGGGTTGAGCAGCCCGGCGGCGGCCAACGGCAGCGCCGCCACGTTGTAGCCGAACGCCCAGAACAGGTTGCCCCGGATGATGCCGAGAGTGCGCCGGGACAGCCGGATGGCGTCCACCGCCGCGTCCAGGTCCCCCCGGACCAGGGTGAGGTCGGACGCCTCGATCGCCACGTCGGTGCCGGTGCCCATGGCCAGGCCGAGGTCGGCCTGGGCCAACGCCGGAGCGTCGTTCACCCCGTCACCGACCATCGCCACCGACCGTCCCTCGGCCTGGAGCCGCTTGACCACGTCGACCTTGCCGGCCGGCAGCACCTCGGCGATCACCTCGTCGATGCCCACCTCGGCGGCGGCCGCGCGGGCCACTGTGGCGTTGTCCCCGGTCAGCAGGATCGGGGTGAGCCCCAACGCGCGCAGCCGGGCCACTGCCGCTTGGCTGGTCGGCCGGACCACGTCGGCGACCGCGAGGACGCCCCGGGCGCGGCCGTCCCAGGCGGCGAGGATCGCCGTCCGGCCGGCGGCCTCGGCGTCGCTGACGGCCCATTCGACCTCCGGCGGCACGTCGATGCCACGCTCGCGCAGCAGCCGGGGTCGACCGACAAGCACGGCCCGACCGTCGACCGTACCGGTCACGCCCAGCCCTTCAAGGTTGGCGAAGTCGGCGACCGGGGGCAGCGCGGCCCCCTCGGCGGCGCCCGCCGCTACCGCGCGGGCGATCGGGTGCTCGGAGGCAGCCTCCACCGCCCCGACGAGCCGGAGCAACTCGGCCCGGTCCTCGCCGCTGGCCGGCACCACGTCCACCAGGGTCATCCGACCGGTGGTCACGGTGCCGGTCTTGTCCAGCACGACCGTGTCCACCCGTCGGGTGGACTCCAGCACCTCGGGCCCTCTGATCAGGACGCCGAGCTGGGCGCCCCGACCGGTGCCGACGAGCAGCGCGGTGGGCGTGGCCAGACCCAGCGCGCACGGGCAGGCGATGATCAGCACGGCCACTGCGGCGGTGAACGCGGCCGTCGGGCCGGCACCCGTCCCGAGCCACCAGCCGAGGGTGCCCACGGCCAGGGTGATGACGATCGGCACGAACACACCGGAGATCCGGTCGGCCAGCCGCTGCACGGCCGCCTTGCCGCTCTGTGCCTGCTCCACCAGGTCGGCCATCCGGGCGAGCTGGGTGTCGCCGCCGACCCGGGTGGCGGTGACCACCAGCCGTCCGCCCGCGTTGATCGTGGCGCCGACCACGCCGTCTCCCGGGCCGACCTCGACCGGCACCGACTCCCCTGTCACCATGCTGGCGTCGACGGCCGAGGTGCCCTCGTCGACCACCCCGTCGGTGGCGATCTTCTCCCCTGGCCGGACCACGAACCTGTCGCCCACCACGAGCTGGTCCACAGGCATCCGGGTTTCCACGCCGTCGCGCAGCACCGCCACGTCCTTGGCGCCGAGTTCGAGAAGGGCGCGCAGGGCGGCGCCGGCGGTCCGCTTGGAACGCGCCTCGAAGTAGCGGCCGGCCAGGATGAACACGGTCACCCCGGCGGCCGCCTCCAGGTAGATGTTGCCCGCGCCGTCGGTGCGGGTGATGTCGAAACGGAACGGGTGCGTCATGCCCGGCATCCCGGCGTCGCCGAGGAAGAGCGCCCAGAGCGACCACCCGAACGCCGCCAGGGTGCCGAGCGAGACCAGCGTGTCCATTGTCGCCGCGCCGTGCCGTAGGTTGGTCCACGCCGCGCGGTGGAACGGCAGGCCACCCCAGACCACCACCGGGGCGGCCAGGGTCAGCGACAGCCACTGCCAGTAGTCGAACTGCCAGGCGGGAACCATGGCCAGCAGGACCACTGGCACGCTGAGCGCCGCCGACACCCAGAGCCGGGTACGCGGCCCCCTCAGCGGGTCCACCGGCTCCTCGGTGCTGGCCGGCGGCGCCGGCAGCGCCGCCGTGTAACCGGTCTTCTGCACGGTGTCGATGAGGTCGTCAGGTGTGACGCCGTCGACGTAGCGGACGGTGGCCTTCTCGGTGGCGTAGTTGACCGTGGCGCTCACCCCGTCCATCCGGTTCAGCTTCTTCTCGATCCGGGCGGCGCAGGCGGCGCAGGTCATCCCCCCGATCGCCAACTCGATCCGGTTCGGCGCCTCGGGCAGCGGTCTGCTGGTGGTGGTCATCGTCTGGTCCCGTCAGTTGTGCCCGTGCCCGGGGGTGCCGTGCTCGGCCTCCCCGGTCGGCGTGGTTCCGCTCGGGCGGGGATCGCCCCCGGCCGTGGCGGCGCCGGCGACGACCGTGAACTCGGCGGTGTGCACCGCTCCGCCGTGCCGGAAGTCGAGGTAGAGCCGGTAGGTGCCGGCCGACGGCACCTCGGCGAGGAAGGTGACGCCCGGGCCGGGGCGGGTACGGCCGTCGCCGGGCGTCCCGGCCGGGTGCACGTGCAGGTACGCCAGATCACCCCGGCGCAGCGCCACCAGGTGCCCGTACGCGCCCAGGTAGGGCTCCAGGTCGGTGACCGGCTGCCCGTCCCGGCTGATCGTCAGGGTGAGCGGCGAGGTGCGGCCGGGCTGCGGCTCGCCGGCCAGGGTGACCGTGTAGCCGTCGACGCTTGTGCTTGTCGCCGGGGCTGGCAGCGGCCGCTCGGTCAACTCGCCGGGGACTGTCACGTCCACCCCCAGGGTCAGCGGCTCGCCACCGGTCGGGGTGAAATCGGCGAAAGCCCGCCACTGCCCGGGACCGGCCAGCGGGGTGGCGACCCGCCAGGTGCCGTCCGAAGTCAGGTCGGGGTGGACGTGCCGGAAGCCGGAGAGGTCCCGGCGGGCCACGATCAGGTGCATCCGCTTGTCGTGTGCGACGTCGTAGCTGGTGACCGGGCGGCCGTCCGGGCCGTCGACAGTGAAGGCGAACTCGCCGGCCGGGGCGGCGACCGGGGCGAGGGTGTACCCACGGTCGGAGACGAGCAGGCCGCCGGGGAACCGGTCGACCGGTTCGTCGTGCTCCCCGTCGGAGTGGGCGGCTTCGCCGTCGTGCCGGATCTCCGCGGTGGGGACGCCGGGGTCGACCACGCGGCCGACCCCGTACGCCGTGCCGAAGACCGCCACGAGACCGAGGGCGAAACCGCCCAGTCGGGTCACCGTGTTCACGCCGGACCTCCGGATGAGCCGTCCACGAGCTCGTAGCCGGCCTCGTCGACGGCGGCCCGGACGGACGCCACGTCCAGCGGCTGGTCGCTGCTCACGGTGACCTGGCCGCTGGCGAGGTCGACCTGGACGTCGCGTACACCGTCGAGGGCGCTGACCTCGGCGCTGACCGCGCTGACGCAGTGCCCACAGGTCATGCCCTGCACCTGGTACGTGGTGTTGACCATCAGACCGTCTCCTCTGCCTCGCTACCGGTACCCGGTGGGGGTATCCGTCAGGTTGGACCGTACCATACCCCCCAGGGGTAGGCTATCCTGGTCGGCATGACCGCACCCACCCCGATCCGCGGGTACACCGCCAGCAAGGACCAGCTGCTCGCGCGGCTCCGCCGCGTCGAGGGCCAGGTCCGGGGCATCGAGAAGATGGTCGACGACGACCGCTACTGCATCGACGTGCTCACCCAGATCTCCGCGATCCAGGCCGCCCTCGACAAGGTGGCGCTGGGTCTGCTCGACGGCCACGCGCGGCACTGCATGCACGAGGGCGCCGCCGAGGGTCGGGCCGACGAGATGGCCACCGAGATGATGGCGGCCGTCGGCCGGCTGATGAAGCGCGGCTGACGCCCCTCAGTCCGACTCCGGGTAGAGCCGGACCCGGCGCAGCAACTGGGCGTTGAGCGCCACCACGACCGTGGACGCCGACATCAGCACGGCGGCCAGCGCCGGGCTCAACGCCACCCCGGCCCAGGCCAGCACCCCGGCCGCCAGGGGCAGCGCCACCACGTTGTAGCCCGCCGCCCAGGCCAGGTTCTGCCGCATCTTGCGGTACGACGCCCGGGACAGCCGCACCACGGCGCCCACCCCACGCGGGTCCGACGAGGCGAGCACCACCCCGGCCGACTCGATCGCCACGTCGGTGCCCGCACCGATCGCGATGCCCACGTCGGCGCGGGCCAGCGCGGGCGCGTCGTTCACCCCGTCACCGACCATCGCCACGGTCAGCCCCCGCCGCTGGAGATCGGCCACCCGGCCGTCCTTGTCCGCCGGCAGCACCTCGGCGAAGACCTCGTCGACACCGGGGCGGAACCCGAGTTCGGCGGCGACCGCCTCGGCCACCGGCCGCGCATCCCCGGTGATCATGGCGATGGTCCGGACGCCTTCGGCGCGCAGCTCGTCGACCGCCCGTCGGGCCTCCGGACGCACCTCGTCGGTCACCGCGAACGCGCCGAGCACGGTGTCCGGCAGCCGCACCAGATGCAGCACCGCCGCACCCCGCGCCGACCAGCGCCCGGTCGCCGTCTCCAGGTCGGCCGGGAGCGACACCCCCAACTCGCGAAGCAGCGCCGGCCCACCCACCGCGTACTCCGTACCCTCGACTGTCGCCCGCACACCGCGGCCCGGCAGCGACCGGAACCTGTGGGCCGGGGCCGGACCCGCGGACCCGGCCGCCGCGACTACCGCCCGGGCCAGCGGATGCTCGCTGTCCGACTCGACGCCGGCGGCGATGCGCAGCGCCTCGTCCCGCTCCACGCCAGGCGTCACAGTCACGTCGGAGACGGTGTGCTCGCCCCGGGTCAGCGTGCCGGTCTTGTCGAAGAGCACCGCGCCGACGGTCCGCATCCGCTCCAACGCCAACCGGTCCTTCACCAGGATCCCGGATCGCGCGGCCACCGCCGTGGAGAGCGCGACGACAAGCGGAATGGCCAGGCCGAGCGCGTGCGGGCAGGCGATCACCAGGACGGTTACCGCGCGGACCAGCGCCTCGTCGGTCCGGCCCAGCGCCGTCCAGACCAGCACGGTCAGCACGGCGGTCCCGGTGGCCAGGTAGAACAACGCGGCGGCGAACCGGTCGGCCAGCAGCTGGGCCCGACCGCCCGAGCGCTGCGCCTCGGCGACCATGCGCTGGATGCCGGCGAGGGCGGTCTGCTCACCAAGCGCCTCGACCCGGACCCGGATCGCCGAGTCGGTGGCGACAGTGCCCGCCACCACCCGGCCGCCGGCCGCGCGGGCGACCGGCCGCGACTCGCCGGTGATCATCGACTCGTCCAGCTCGGCACCGCCCTCGACGATGACCCCGTCGGCCGGCACCCGGCCACCCGGGCGGACCAGCAGCACGTCGCCGACCCGCAGCGCGTCCACCGGCACCGGTTCGACCCGGCCGTCGGCGGCCACCCGCTCGGCCTCGTCGGGCAGCAGCGCGGCAAGCGCCGCGAGGGCTCCCCGGGCCTGCCCGATGGCCTTCATCTCCTGCCAGTGCCCGAGCAGCATGATGGTGACCAGCGCCGCCAACTCCCACCAGAAGTCCAGGTCGAACGCGCCGACGCTGGTGGCCAGCGACGCGGTGTAGGCGACGGTGATCGCCATCGCGACAAGCAGCATCATCCCCGGTGCCCGGTCCCGCACCTCCCGGACCGCGCCGACCAGGAACGGCCAGCCGCCCCACCAGAACACCACCGAGCCGAGCGCCGGCCCCACCCAGGAACTCCCCGGCACGTCCCAGCGCGGACCGAGCCGGTCCGCCACGAGGTGACTGGTCAGCACCACCGGCACGGTGAGCACCAGGCAGACCCAGAACCGGCGGCGGAACATCGCCGGATCGTGACCGGCGTGCTTGTCGTGCCCACCGTGATGCTGACCGTGCGGACCATGTGGTGACTCAGCGTGCATGACTCCACGATCACGGGTCGCACTCCGCCGCGCGGGCGGTTCGGGGACCCCGACACTCCGCCACGACCTGCGCCCCACAGCCTGTGTGGTTAGCATTCCGACGATGGCCCTCCGGATCACGCTGCGCAGTCCGGCACCGGTGCCGCCGCGACACGGCGGCGCCCCCGGCCGGTCCAGCCAGTCGTTCACCGTACGTGATCAAGCGATCGGCATCCCGCGATCCGCCGCGCCCGTCACCGCATTTCCGCGGCGACGGTGAACCGACCGGCCCGCCGGCACGTACCCCGCACCGGATTCGTTGGGAGTCTCGCATTGGGTTCCGACCACAGCCGTTCCGTTCCGTCCGCCCCTCCCCGGGTACGGCGGATCCTCGTCGCGACCGTGGTACCCCTGTTCGTCGCCACGGTGCTCGCGGCTGTGGTGCTCTGGCCTCGGGGCGACTCCCCGCAGACCGGCGGGGGCGCGGACGTCCCGCGCTACCACGGCACAGTGACCCGCGTGGTTACCGAACCGTGCCCGCCCACGCCGCAGACCCCGGAGGGCACGCCGAACGCCGGCGACGGGCGGTGCGGCACGGTGGACCTCCGGGTGCAGGACGGGCCGAGCGCCGGGCAGCAGGTCCAGACACCGGTACCGGACGGCCCCGGAGCACCCCGGGTCGACGTCGGCGACGAGGTGATCCTGGTCGAGCTGACCGACCCCGCCGACCCCGGCGCCAGCAACTGGAACATCGCCGAACACCAGCGCGGCACACCGCTGGTGTGGCTGGCGGTGATCTTCGCCGCCGCGATCGTCGCGTTCGGCAGGTGGCGTGGCCTGGCCGCGCTCGCCGGGCTGGCCGCCAGCTTCGCCATCCTGCTCACCTTCGTGCTGCCGGGCATCGCCGCCGGCCGGTCACCGCTTGTCGTCGCGGTGGTCGGTGCCGCCCTGATCATGTTCGTGGTGCTCTACCTGACGCACGGGGTGACCGCGCAGACCTCGGTAGCTGTCCTCGGCACCCTGGGCAGCCTGGTCCTCACCGGCGTGCTCGCCACCATCGCCACCGCCGCCACCCACCTCACCGGTTTCGGCAGCGAGGACGCCACCACGCTGTCGATGTTCCAGGCCGACGTGGACCTGCACGGCCTCCTGCTCGCCGGGATCATCATCGGCTCGCTCGGGGTGCTCGACGACGTGACGGTCACCCAGGCGGCCACCGTCACCGAACTGGCGAACGCCAACCCGGGGCTGACCCGGTTGCAGCTCTACCGGGCGGCCACCCGGGTCGGCCGGGCGCACATCGCCTCCACGGTCAACACGATCGTGCTGGCGTACGCGGGCGCCTCGCTGCCCCTGCTGCTCCTGCTCACCGCCGACACGCGCCCCCTCGGGCAGATCCTCACCAGCGAGTTCCTGGCGCAGGAGATCGTCCGCAGCGCCGTGGCCACCCTCGGCCTCATCGCCGCCGTGCCGCTGACCACCGGGCTGGCCGCGGTGGTGACCGCCGCCGGACGGTCGAGCGCCGAGCCGGCCGACGACGTCCCCGTCCCCCGGCCCGAGCCGGACCGGGCGGAGGCCCTGGCCGCACTGAGCTCCCCGCGAACGGTCCCGGTGGACGGACCGGACCGGACGCGGACGACACCCCCGCCCACCGCCACCGACGGGTGGCCAGAGCCGAACAGGAGCACGGATACGGCATGGTGACACTCCTCAGCGTGACCAGATCGGGCATCCGGCCTGAGAACCGCATCACTGGTCACTCAACGCCATGGCGAAATGACGCTTTTAGTCGGCATCGGGACGTAGCTCAGGGGGGCGACTCTCGGGTAACCTCGCTGCCGGTCACCGCCGAAGGCGCGAATCGGCGCCTGCGGTGCCACCGCCCAATCGCCAGCCGGCGAGCCGGGAACCCAGGTACGTGGGGTGAATCCGCGTCAGCGGTAGGGGCCACTTCCGCCCCGAACCCGTCAGCTAACCCGGTCGGCGGTCGACGGAAGGGAACATCGTGACGGCACCCCTACGCCGCTGGTTGACGCCCGTGGTGGCCGTGATCGCCGCACTGACCGTGCTCGCCGGCCCCCTCCCGGCGAACGCCGCCCCGACGACGCCGACGCCGTCCGGGCACGAGGAGGACGGCGAGCCGACACTGCTCAACGACGTCATCGAGAAGACCAACCGGGACTACGTGGCGGCCAAGTCCCAGCTGGACAAGTCCAAGAAGCGGCAGGCGGAGCTGGCGGCCGAGGTGGACCGCGCGAAGGCCGAGCTGGACGCCCTGGCCCCGCAGGTCAGTCAGATCGCCGCCCAGTCCTACCGGACCGGTCGGATCGGCGCCATCGCGATGCTGCTGGAGAGCGACGCCCCCGACTCGTTCGTCAGGCGGGCCGCCGCGCTCGACGAGATGAACATGGTCAACGAGAAGAAGCTCTCCGAGGTCAACGCGGTGAAGGCCCGCGCCGAACAGGCGAAGCTGCTTCTCGACGCGGAGGTACGGGAGCAGCAGAAGCAGACCGCCCTGATGGCGAAGGAGAAGCGCGACGCGGACAAGGCGCTCGCCCTCGTCGGTGGGAAGGGCTTCACCGGAGGCCTGGTGGACGCCACGTCGCCGGTCGCCCGGATCGGTCCGGGACGCACCGCCGACGGCGACTGGAAGCCGCAGTCGTGCAGCGAGGACGACCCGACCACGTCCGGCTGCGTCACGCCGCGCACGCTGCACGCGTACAAGGAGGTCAAGCGGGCCGGCTTCAACAGGTTCGTGGGCTGCTACCGCTCCGGCGGGCCGTGGGAGCACCCGAAGGGCCGCGCCTGCGACTGGTCGTTGCAGAAGAGCGGCTTCAGCCCGTGGCACAACGACGACACCCGGACGTACGGCAACAACGTCGCCGCGTTCCTCATCCGCAACGCCGACCGCCTCGGCATCTACTACGTGATCTGGAACCGGCAGATCTGGTTCCCGGCGACCGGCTGGAAGTCGTACAGCGGGCCGTCGAACCACACCGACCACGTCCACATGTCGCTGCTCTGACCCACCCGCTCAGCTGATCGAGGGCCGTCCCGCACCGCGGGGCGGCCCTCGTCGCGTCAGGCGGCGGCGGGCGTCGACGGCCCGTCGGGTACGTCGAGCGAGGCGACGCCTGCCGGAACGGCCGCGACCGGGCGCACCACACCGGCGGCGAGCCGGTACGACACGCCCACCACCGCGCACCGCCCCCGCGTCACCGCGTCGGCCAGCACGGACGACTGTTCCAGCAACGCCTCGACGGTCTGTGCGATGTGGATGTCGACGATGCCGTCGATGTCGTCGACACCGTCGGCGGCGGCGCGACGGAGGCTGGGCAGCACGGCGTCCACGACTGCGCCGAGGTGCCCTTCGGGCGCCACGCCGGTGGAGGCGACCTCACGGGCTGCCTGGACCGCGCCGCACGAGTCGTGGCCCAGCACCACCACGAGCGGGGTGCCGAGCACCGTCACCGCGTACTCCACGCTGCCCAGCACCTCCGGGCCGGTCGTGTGCCCGGCCGTGCGGACCACGAACAGGTCACCCAGCCCCCGGTCGAAGATGATCTCGGCGGCGAGTCGGGAGTCGGAGCAGCCGACGATCACCGCGAACGGGTGCTGCCCGTCGGCGACCGCGGCCCGGTGCCCGGCGTCCTGGTTGGGGTGGCGCGGGGAGCCGCTGACGAAGCGCCGGTTGCCGGCGGCCAGCTCGGCGTACGCCAGGGCCGGCTCGGTGATCGTCGACGACTGGTCGGCGCTCCGCTGCGGACCCGGCTGCCCGCCGGATGCTCCGGGAAGGCTCATTCCCGCACCTCGTTTCCACGCATCTGACCTGGTCAGCCGGCTGTTCGACCGGCCGGTGGCGGGCGCTGGCCCGCTCCACGGTCACACGCACCACAAGATGCGTCAAGGTATGCGTGATATAGATTTCATACGTTGACGGCCAGAGTCGCTTCCGCGACGCCGCCCCGGAGGCAGGGCCGGCGAGCCTCGATGGCAGGGTGACGAGTGGGACGGACAACCGGAGAGGCGGTCCCACGATGACGGGCACGGCAACGGGTGCGACCGGCGGCGGGCGGAACTGGACGTTCCTCACCAACCACGGGCACGTTCTGCTGGCCATCGCCCGGGACCCCACGGCCCGGCTGCGCGACGTCGCCGCGGAGGTCGGCGTGACCGAACGGGCCGCCCAGGCGATCGTCGCCGACCTGGAGGCGGGCGGCTACCTGCACCGCACCCGGGTCGGCCGGCGCAACGAGTACACCCTCAACCCGTCCGGCCGGTTCCGGCACCCCTCCGAGGCGTACCGGCAGGTCGGCGACCTGCTCGCGCTCTTCGCCGAGGCGCCTCCCGCCGACGCCCCGGGCCCGTCCTGACCGCCGCCGCCGGGCCGCTGCCCGGCGCACCACAGCGGTAATCTCTGCGGGTGCGCGAAAGCCTGCCGATGAGCGCGACCGAGCCGCCCCACCGTCCGTGGCGTGCCGTCCGTGGCGTCCTCAGTGGAGCGCTGGCGGCCCTGCTCGGCGCCACGGTGGTGGTGCCCACCCCGGCGGCCGCGGCGCCGCCCACGTGCGGCCCGGCCGGCGAACCGGGCCTGACCGAGATGCCGTGGGGGCTGCGCCGGCTGGAGCCGTCCTCGGCCTGGCCCCTGTCCCGGGGCGACGGAGTGACAGTGGCCGTCATCGACTCCGGGGTCTCCGCCATCCACCCGGTGCTCAAGGGCCAGGTGCTCGAAGGCCGCGACTTCAACGACCTCCCCTCCTACAAGGGGCAGTGCGACCTGGTCGGCCACGGCACGATGATCGCCGGCATC
This sequence comes from Micromonospora sp. NPDC047521, assembly GCF_055587305.1. NCBI lineage: Bacteria > Bacillati > Actinomycetota > Actinomycetes > Micromonosporales > Micromonosporaceae > Micromonospora > Micromonospora sp. NPDC047521. The sequence continues at coordinate 35,978 of NZ_JBVJGN010000002.1, forward strand.
ATCGCCGGCCGGGAGGGCACCGGCGTACCGTTCAGCGGCATCGCCCCCGCCGCCCGCATCCTGCCCGTCCGGGTGCTTCCGGACCTCAAGGGCACCAACGACGAGGCGCTGCCCGGTCAGGTCGCCGCCGCCATCGACTGGGCCGTCGACCAGGGCGCGGACGTCATAAACATGTCCCTGACGACACTGCCGCGCCCCGAGTTGGAACGGGCCGTCGAGCGGGCGCTGGCCAAGCGGGTGGTGCTCGTCGCCGCCGCCGGCAACCGGCAGGAGAACCAGCAGGACCGGCCCGGCTACCCGGCCGCCTACCCCGGCGTCATCGCCGTCGGCGGTGTGGACGAGCAGGGCGGGCACGTGGGCACGTCGGTAAGCGGCTCCTACGTGGACATCGCCGCGCCCGGGCTGAACATCGTCGGCCCGGCGCCCGGCGGGTCCGGCTACCGCGCCGAGCCCAACGGCGGCACCAGCTACGCCGCCGCGTACGTCTCAGGGACGGCGGCGCTGGTCCGGGCCGCGTACCCGGACCTCACCCCGCAGGAGGTCGCCGACCGGCTGGAACGGACGGCCGACAACCCGCCGGACGGGCACAACGCCGACGTCGGCTACGGAGTGGTCAGCCCGTACCGCGCGGTGTCGAGCGTGCTCGGCACCCGCACCGACCCGCCCGCCGGGGCGCTGCCGGCGCCCACCCCCGAGGACGACCCGCTGAGCGGGCAGCGCACCGCCGCACTGTGGGCCGCCGCCATCGGCGCCCTGCTCGTCGTGCTGCTGCTGATCGCCCGACCGGTGCTGGCCCGGGGCCGTCGCCGCGGCTGGCGGCCCGGCCGGCGGACGGATTCACCAGTCACCGGCTGAGTCGGGGGGTGGTGTGCGGGGCCGCCCCACGCACTGCGGCTCCGACCCGGGTCGAACCCGGACCGGAGCCGCGGCGGAGACTGCGTCAGCTCCACACCTTGGAGTTGCTCATCTCGGTGGAGACGTAGTTCTCGCGGGCGATGCCCACCGCGCCGCCGATCTCGTTGAGGATCCGGTTGATGTCCCGGACCGCCGTGTCCCACTTGGCCTGGTGCTGCTCGTAGGCCACCCGGTCCTCGCCGTCCCAGTGCAGCTTGGACAGCATCGACCGCAGCGTGTCGAGCTTCTCGTCGATGGTCTTCGAGATCGCCTGCATCTGCTGGTTGCTGCTCTCGAGGACCGCGTAGTCAACCTTGATCGTCACGATTTCCTCCTCTGCTGGCTACGGATCACGGGTTGAGAGCAGAGTGGAACTTGTCCAGCATCTGCTGCTGCTCTTCGTCGTTGACCTGGTGCGTCGTACCCGACTTGTCGAGCAGGTCGGCGATGCTGTCCATCGCCGTCAGCAGCTTGACGGTGTCCTCGTTCCAGCGCGTCATCAGCGACTGGAAGCCCGTGGACGCCTGACCCTTCCACGCCATGGCCAGGTCGTCGACCACGTTCCACAGCTTCTTGAGCTCGCCGTCGACCTCGCTGCGCGTGGACCGCACGTCACTCGCGGCGGTATGCAGAGTCGCAGCTTCGACCTCGAACGCCATGCTTCACACCCTTCCGTCTGTTGTGGTGGCGGCTTCGCCGCACCCCTCCCCCGCGGCAAGGCAGCATCACCCCACCGACGGACACTCCAGTGAAGACCGTAGCCGAACCGGTCCAGCCCTCGCAGCCCTGATCCGGGGCGTTCGATGGATAGCGGTGAATCGGGAATGCGACCGAAGCCCGCGCTCCGGACGACCCCGCTCGCCACTGCCCGATCAGGACGGCTCGGACCAGGCGGTCTGGATCAACTGCTGACCGTCGCGCCGGCGTACGAGAGTGCCCCGACCCGGCGGCTGCGGGCTCGGCCGCAACGCGCCGAAGACCGCCCCCTCCTCACGGTTTCCGGACATCAGCAGGCCCGGCGAGTCCAACTCCCGGAGCCGTTGCAGCACCGGCTCGTAGAGCGCCCGGGACACACCGCCGACCCGCCGCGTCACCACCAGGTGCAGGCCGATGTCCCGAGCCTGCGGCAACAACTCCAGCAGGGCGCTGAGCGGATTGCTGCCACCGGAGGCGACCAGGTCGTAGTCGTCCACCAGGATGTACAGGTCCGGCCCCTTCCACCAACTGCGGTCCCGCAGCTGGGCGGTGGTCACGTCCGGGCCGGGCAGCCGGTTCGACAACGCGCTGCGGATCGAGCCGAGCCCTTGGGCGAACGCCTGGTTGGACGGCGCGTAGTCGAGCAGGTGGTCACCCTCCACCGCGCCCAGCAGACCGCGCCGGTAGTCGGCGATCACCAGCCGGGCCTGCGCCGGCGTGTACCGCTCGGTGATGCCCCGGGCGATCAACCGCAGCAGGTTGGTCTTGCCGCACTCCGCGTCGCCGAACACCGTCAGGTGCGGCTCGTTCGCCAGATCCAGGTAGACCGGCGCCAGCGCCGACTCGTTGACGCCGATCGGCAGGCCCGGCACCGACCGGTCGATGATCCGCGCCAGCTCGCCCACCGGCAGCTTGCGCGGCAGCAGCCGCACCTTCGGCGCCGGACGGCCCGGCCAGTTCGCCGCCACGTGCCCGGCCAGGGCGATCGACGCCTCGGCCAGGTCGTCGATGTCCCGCCGGCCGTCGATCCGCGAAATGGCCGTGAGGAAGTGCAGCTTGTCCCGGGTCAGGCCACGCCCGGGCGCCTTCTCCGGCACGTTCGTCGCCGAACGGCGGTCGATCTCCGACTCGGAGGCGTCGCCCAGGCGCAACTCCAGCTTGGTGCCGAGCAGATCCCGCATGTTGATCCGGATCTCCGCCCACCGCACCGCCGTGAGCACCACGTGCACGCCGAAACCGAGACCCCGGTTGGCGAGCGTGGTGATGGTCTGCTCCAGCTCCTCGTACTCCTGGCGCAGCGTGTTCCAGCCATCCACCACCAGGAACACGTCACCGAACGGGTCGTCGGCGAACTCGCCGGCAGCCCGGCGACGGCGGTAGCTCGCCACCGAGTCGATGCCGTGCTGGGCGAAGCGCGCCTCCCGGTCGTCCAGCACGGCGACCACCTCGGCGACCGTACGGCGTACCGCCTCCACGTCCCGCCGGCCGGCCACCCCCGCCATGTGCGGCAGCCGCTCCATGCTGCGCAACGCGCCGCCGCCGAAGTCCAGGCAGAAGAACTGCACCTCACGCGGCGTGTGGGTGAGCGCCAGCGAGGCCAGCAGCGTACGCAGCATTGTGCTCTTGCCGCTCATCGAGCGGCCCACGATGACCACGTTGCCGCCCGCGCCGGCCAGCTCGACCATCATCGGGTCGCGGCGCTGCTCGTACGGGCGGTCGACCACGCCGACCGGCACGGTGAGCCGGCCCCGACCCGGCCAGGACGCGGTGCACAGACCGTACGTCGGGTCCACGGCCAGCTGACCGAGCAGCTCACCAAGGCCCGGCGGGTCGGCCAGCGGAGGCAGCCACACCTGGTGCGCCGGACGGCCACGGCCCTTGAGCTGGTCGATGAGCACGTCGAGCATCGCCACGGCCTTGCCGTCGGCCGGCTGCTCCGGCTCCGGCGTGGTGTCCACAGGCACTTGCGGGACCTGCGCCGGAATGAAGTCGAGCCCGTAGGGCACGATCCGGCGCTGCACCAGCGCCTGCGACGCGGACGCCTGCTGCCCCGGCGCCCGGTACGCCCCCGACACGTACGCGGCCCGGAACCGCAGCATCGTGCTGGTGTCCGTCTTCAGGTAGCCGTGCCCCGGCGCGTTAGGCAGCTCGTACGCGTCCGGCACACCCAGGACGATCCGGCTCTCCACGGCCGAGAAGGTCCGCAGACCGATCCGGTACGACAGGTGGGTGTCCAGGCCGCGCAGCTTGCCCTCTTCGAGGCGCTGGCTCGCCAGCAGCAGGTGCACGCCCAGCGAGCGGCCCAGCCGGCCGATCATGACGAACAGGTCGATGAAGTCGGGCTTCGCGGCGAGCAGTTCGCTGAACTCGTCGCAGATGATCAGGAGGCTGGGCATCGGCGCCAACGGCTCGCCGGCCGAGCGGGCCTTCTCGTACTCGAACCGGGAGACGTAGTTGCCGGCCGCCCGCAGCAACTCCTGTCGACGCACCATCTCGCCCGCGAGCGCGTCGCGCATGCGGTCGACGAGCGGCAGTTCGTCGGCCAGGTTGGTGATCACCGCGCTGGTGTGCGGCAGCGCCTCCAACGAGGCGAACGTCGCACCGCCCTTGAAGTCCACCAGGACGAAGTTCAGTTCCTCCGACGAGTGGGTGACCGCCAGCGCGGCCACCACCGTACGCAGCAGCTCGCTCTTTCCGGAGCCGGTGGCGCCGATCACCAGCCCGTGCGGGCCCATGCCCTCGTGCGCGGACTCCTTGAAGTCCAACTCGACCACGTTGCCGTCCGGGCCGACGCCGAGCGGGATGCGCAGCCGGTCCCGGTGGCCGCGTGGCCGCCACGTCTGGCGGACGTCGACAGTCGCGGCGTCACCCACGCCGAGCAGGTCCGGAAGCTCCATGCTGCGGGCCAGCGGTTCCTCGTTGCTGGCCTGCTGCTGCGAGAGCCGGTAGGGGGCGATCTGCCGGGCCAGTCCCTCGGCCGCCTCGGCGGTGAGCCGGTCCGGTCGGCCCAGCGGCGAGGAGGTGGTGCCCCGGACCAGCTCCAGCGTGCTGCCGTCGCCGACGTCGAGGCAGAGCAGCCAGCGACCGGCGTCGCGCGGGACCGTCCCGGACAGGTCGATCATGGTGGCGCCCAGCAGACCCGGGCCCAGCAGTTGGCCGGTCGGCGAGACCTCGCCGCCGTCGATCACCACGACCACGTGCGGCGCGGTGGTCAGCGGCTTGGCCTCAGGTGCGAACCGGGGCCGCCCGGCCAGCTCGGAGGCGAGGGACTCCTCCGCCTCGGCGAGGCTGGCGAACACCAGCCGGCGCGCGCCCGCCGCGTCCGTACGTCCACCGTGGTGGGCGTGCGGCAGCCACTTCACCCAGTCCCACACCGACTGCCGGTCCGGTGCGGCGACCACCGCGATCACCAGGTCGTCAGGGGCGTGGAAGGTGGCCAGCTGACCCAGCGCCGCCCGGGTCAGGTCGAGCACCGGCTCCCGGTCGCCGCGCAGCACGACCCGGCTGAACGCGCGTACCGACAGCGCGGTCGGCAGCTCGGGCACCGTCGAGTGGGCGCGGACGAACCGGCGCAGCGCGATGGCGCTCATCGGCTCCAGGTCCTCCACCGGCTTGGTCTCCGGCGGAACGATCTCCACGGCCAGCCGCTGCGGGCCGAGCGCGATACGGGTCTCGCCGAAGTCGTCCTCGGTGATCCGCCGCTCCCACAGCCGGCGGGAGGCGGCGATCGACCAGAGCGCGTCCGGCTCCGGGTGCCGCCACGCCATCGCCGCCCGCTGCTGCTCCGCCGCGCGGCGGGTGCGCTTGCGCATCTGCGCCAGGTAGCGCATGTAGTCCCGGCGGTCGGCGTTCAGCTCGGCCTTGTCCTTGCCGCCGCTGTTGGCGAGCGAACCGATCGCCATGCCGAGCATGGAGACACCGAACAGGCCACCGGCGACGTACGTCATCATGCCGCCGCCCTTGCCGGCGTACAGGAACGCCATCGCGCCGACCCCGCAGAACATCGGCAGGATCATGAGCAGCTGCCCCATCCCGCGCGGTGTCGGCTCCGGCAGCTCGGGAGGGGACTCCAGCAGCACCTCACCACGCGGCAAGGCCGGTCCCGGCTGACGCGGGAGCCGGCGGAACACCACCGTGCTCACGGCTGTCTCCTCCCCAGAAGCGGCAGTGACGACGCGCCGCCGCGGACCGGAGTCTGCGGGTGGGCATCGTACGTGCACGCCATCGTAGGTAATCTCCGGTGGGCGCGGTGGACCCGCACCGCGGCACCGCGGCCCGCTGATCGTAGACGGACACCTGGAGGCCACTGTGGCGACGAAGACGGCGACCGGTGGTCTGAGCCGGATCACCATCGTGGCTCCCCGTACCCGGATGGATCTGGCTCTGCCGTCGGACGTTCCGCTTGCCGACCTGCTGCCCACCCTGCTGCGGTACGCCGGCGAGGATCTCGCCGACGAGGGAGTGCGGCACGGCGGCTGGGCTCTGTCCAGGTTGGGCGGTGCTCCGCTGGACGGTGGCCGTACGGCGGTGCAGCTCGGCGTCCGCGACGGCGAGGTCCTCTACTTCAATCCCCGCTCGGCCGCGGCCCCGGAGATCGTCTTCGACGACGTGGTGGACGCGGTGGCCACGGCCACCAACCAGCGACCCGGCGCCTGGCAGACCGGCGCGAGCCGGAGCTTCGCGGTGCTGTTCTCGGCGGCGGCCCTGGGTGCCGGCGCGCTGGCGGCGCTCTTCGCCGGCCCACCGCACCTGCCCGGCGCGGTGGCCGCCCTCCTGGTGGCGGTGGCGCTGCTGGTCGGCGCGGCGGTGCTGTCCCGGGCCGCAGGTGACAGCCGGACGGGTTCGGTGCTGGCCATGGTGGGCCTGGTGCATGCCGGCACCGGTGGTCTGCTGCTGCTCGCCGGTGACCGGCCGCTGACCGACCTGGCGAGCCCGCACGTCCTGCTCGCGGCCACCGCCGCGGTGGTGGCCGGGGCGGTGGCCGTGCTGGCGGTGGGTGACAGGTACCCGCTCTTCTTCGCCTCGATCGGTGTGGGTGCGGCGACAGGCGTTGGCGCCCTGCTCTGCCTGGCCTTCGGCATCGACGCGCCGGCCGCGGCGGCGGTGGTGGCGGCCGTCGCGTTCGGTGTGGTGCCGGCGCTGCCGATGGCGGCGTACCGGCTGGCCCGGCTGCCGGTGCCGTCGATCCCGACCGGCCCGGAGGACCTGAAGACCGACAGCGAGTCGGTCGACGGCCGGCAGGTGCTCCAGCAGAGCGAACGCGCCGACGAGTTCCTGACCGGTCTGCTGTGGACCGTCTCGTTGCTGGTCCTCGGCGCGGAGCTGGTGCTCGCCCTGGACGGGCGGCTCCCGGCGGTGCTGCTCTGCCTGGTGCTGGGGCTCCTCTCGCTGCTGCGGGCCCGGCCGCTGCTGGGCCGGGCGCAGCGCGTCCCGGTGCTGCTCGCCGGCACGGCGGGGCTGGGTCTGGCCGCGGCTGCCACCTTCGTCGACGGGTCCCTGCCGGTCCGCCTCGGCCTGGTCCTCGGTGGGCTGCTGCTGGCCGCCGTGATCAGCCTCGTCTACGGGCTGAGCGTCGCCGGCAAGCGCATCTCACCGGTCTGGGGCCGGCTGCTCGACATCGTCGAGATCCTGCTGATCATCTCGCTGGTGCCGCTCGCCGTCTGGGTCTGCGGGCTGTACGGCTGGATCGTCAACCTGCGGCCCTGACGCGGCCGACCGCGCGACGCCGGGACGGTCAGCGCGGCTCCGGTCGGGGGGACGCGCCGAGCATCCACCCGACCGGAGCGCTGGCGTAGACGCCCGGGCCGTGCTGGCCGTCCACCGGTCGGGCCGACGCTCCGGCGCGGTCGGTCACCTCCCGCACCGCCCTGACCAGCGCCTCCACGTGGTTGTCCATGGCGGCGACCCGCAGCAGGGGTGCCGCCACCCGGCCGTCCGCCGACACCGACACCGCCACCGTGTGCGACGGCGCCGAGGTCGCGGTGATCGCGTCCACCAGCGGGCCGAGCGGTGCGTCCGGCCGACCCCGCAGGGCCATGCAGCGGTGTGTCCAGCCGCCCCCGCGCAGCCCCTGCCAGGTCTCCGTCGGTGGCTCCGGCACGAGGTCAAGCCCGGCGGCCGAGACCACCGCCGAGCGCAGCTCGTCGCGGCCCAGCGGACGGTGGGACAGCCCGGCCGCGGTCAGCGCCTTGCCGAGCCGGCCGATCCCGGCGGCCAACGTCCGGTGCACACCGGGCAGCCCGCCACCCCGGCTCACCGCCTCCACCCGGGCGTCGCGCACGGTGAGCCGCAGTGCCACCCAGACGGTCCGGTGCGCCGCCGGAGGCGCGCCGGGCGCCGGGTACCAGACCAGGGTGTGGGCGACGACCTGGGTACGGGACACCGGCGCGGCGACCTCCCCGAGCACCCGCAGCGCGCGGTCCACCGTGGACGCGTCCACCGAACCGACCGCCCCGCCGCTGCCCGACTGCAGCGCGATCGCAGCGAACCAGCCGTGGTCGTCCTGCCCGATGCCGAGGCGGGTGCCCCGGTCGGTCAACTCGATGACGCTCAGCTCGGGGGCCAGCGCGGCCAGCCGTGGATCGGCCGCGGAGCCGGTCTTCAGCGCCGCCGCGGCCCGTTCGCGGCGTCGCCGCAGTCGCCGACGCAGCAGCAGGTCCTCGAACCACCAGCGCCCGCCACGACGGGCGAAGACGGCAAGGACGACGAGCGCCGCCACGGTGCCCACCGCCGCGAGCAGCCAGACCGGCCCGGCCGTCGAGGCCCAGACGGCGATGGCGCACAACTCCAGCAGGACGAGCTGCCCGACGAGCACCGGGCCGACCCGGCCCCGGCCGGGCCGGTCGGCCGACGGCGTCGCCCGTGGCGGGACGTCGGACGGGCTCGTGGCCGCTCGGACGGGTCGCGCCTGAACCTGCGTCATCGCTGACTGTCCCTCCTGCACGGTACGGCTCTGCGCCGGGTCGGTCCGGTGCCGGCCGCAGGCGGTGGCCCCGAAGACCAGCCGTCGGCCCCTTATCGTAGGGAAGCCCGCGACGGCACCCCGAGGACATCGTCGCGGATCCACCCCGCCGGAGGTAAGTCATGCGGACCCGCCGCGATCAGGTGCAGGCGTACCGCTTCGTCACCCGCCGGATCGTCTCCGCACTGCTGTCGGGCGATCCGGAGACCACCAACCTGCCGATGCGACGGCTCGGCATGGCGGTCTTCGGCAGCGTGATCGCCGCCGCGGTGGTGCTCGGCGGTGTGGGCGCGTACGGCCAGTTGACCGGCAACACCGCGCCGCTTGAGGACAAGACGCTCGTCATCGAACGGGAGACCGGCGCGACATACGTGTTCGTGGGCGGGCAGCTGTACCCGGCCCTCAACTACACCTCCGCGCGGCTGATCCTGAACGTGGCGGACCCGACGGTGCGGACGATGTCCCAGGCGTCGCTGCGGGACCGCCCGCGTGGTCGTACGCTCGGCATCGTCGGCGCCCCGGACGCCCTGCCGGACCGCAAGTCGCTGACCGGGTTGCCCTGGTCGGTCTGCGACGTACCGGATCCGACCGACCCGCAGCGGTCCACCACCCGGGTCGTCATCGACCGGGCGCTGCCCGGTGGCGCGCCGCTCGGCGACCGGGCCGTTTTGGTCACTGTGGACGGTCAGCGGTACCTGCTGACCGGCGACGCCCGACTCCAGGTGCTCGGCGGCGACCAGACGATCGCGGCGCTGCGGATGCCGAACGCCACGCAGCTACGGGTCGGGCAACAGCTGCTCAACGCCGTACCGGCCGGGCCCCCGCTGCGCAAGCCGGCGCTGCCCGGCGAGGGCGACCGGAGCGGGCTGAGCGTCGGTGACCGGCCGTCCACCATCGGCCAGGTCTTCCAGGCCGCCGGCCGCTACTACGTGCTGACCCGCGAGGGGCTCGTCTCGATCACCGAGATCACCGCCCTGTTGATGATCAGCGGTGGCGGTCAGATCACCGACATCACGCCGGACCAGGCCGGCCGGCTGCTGACCGACCAGCGGGTGGAGGAGGACGGCCTGCCGGAGACGCTGCCGGAGCTGCACCCCTCCCGTACCGGGCAGACCACGCTGTGCGCGACGTACCGGGCGGGCACCGGCGGCGGCCCGCCGGTCACCACCCTGGAGGTCTTCGACCGGGCGCCTGCGGAGCTGACCGCTACCGATCCCGGTCCGGTGCCGGTGCGCCAGACCGCCCGGGACGCGGTACGCACCGCCGAGGCGGTCCTGCTGCCCGGCGGCAAGGGCGTCCTCGCGCAGGCCGCGCCCGGCGCCGGGACCAGCGGTTCCGGTGCGGCCGGGTCGACCGTCTACCTGATCAGCCCGCAGGGCGTCCGGTACCCGCTCGCGTCGACCGAGACGCTCGCCGTGCTCGGCTACGCGGGGGTCACCCCGCTCGCCGTGCCCGGCGCGCTGCTCGCTCTGATCCCCACCGGGCCCACTCTGGACCCGGAGGACGCGGCTGCCTTCTTCGCCCCCGAGGGTGGGGCGCCCACCACTGCCGCCCCGAGCCCGGCCGCCAGCGGCACGTCCTCGAACGGTGGAGCCGGCGGGGGCCTGCCGGCCGCATCGACCGACGCCGACGGTTGAGCCGCTCGCACGGGTCGCCCGGGATCGCGGCGGTGGACTAACCTGGGAGTCGCTGACGGTTGTCAACCAGAACGACGGGGATGTTGCCATGACCGGGCGCACGGAAGTCGACTTGCTGTCCCTTGAGGACTTCCACAAGAACCTGGCGGCCCGGCTGAGCCAGGCCGAGTCGGTGCTGCGCAAGCTCAACACCGAGATGCAGTGCCGGCCGCCGGCGTTGGGCTCGTTCACCGACGCCACCGACCAGGCGCGCCGCTACAGCGCGGTCCACCAGTCCTACGTCGAGCAGGCCGAGCGCCTCCGACAGGCGGTGCTGGCGACGCAGCAGGCCACCGCCACGATCCTGGCCAACTACCGCACTGCCGAGGCACGGAACGCGGCGAACGCCACAGACATCACCGCCGCGTTGACGGGCGTCCAGCAGGCGTTGGAGCCGAAGGGGGACGGGCGTGTCTGAGTACACCAAGCGCTACGAGGGCCGCAGCCACCAGGAGCTGTACGACGCCGTCATGGCGGGCAAGCCGGAGCAGATCGAGGGTGTGGCCGCCCAGTGGGCCTCGCTCAAGGGCATCCTGGACGGCCTTGGCCGGGAGCTGAGCGGCGACCTGGAGAAGCTCGGCAACACCTGGACGGGCGCGGCGGGTCAGGAGTTTCAGCGCCGGGTCGGTCTGATCACCGTGCACTCCGACGCGCTCGGCGAGGGGATGGCAGGCGTCACGCAGGCGCTCACGATGATGGCCGGGCAGTTGCGCACCGCGCACAAGCAGGCCGAGAGCCCGGAGGAGACCGACGACAACGACCAGTTGGTCAACGGCGCCCTGCGCGGCAGCGCCTTCGGCCTGCCCGGTGCCGTGATCGGCGGCATGCTCGGCCACCAGCAGGACAAGCAGGAGCAGGAAAAGGCCCACCAGCGGATGGTGACAGTGGTGGCCGAGCTGGCGGCCGGCTACGACATCTCCGTGTACGACCGGGTGGTCGAGCCGGAGCCGCCTCCGCCGGGCACCCCGAAGACCGCCGACGACGGCAGGACGACGCCGCGCAGCGGACCGCCCACCGCGCCGACAAGTGCCGCGCCGACGATCAGCGGCCACACGGCCCACACCGGCGACACGAGGATCGGCACCCCGCACCAGGCCGGTTCGCCGCCTGTCGTCGGGGAAGGCGTCGTGCCCGTTCAGGGGGGCACCGGCGACACGCCGGGGGTGATCACCGTCGCGGACGACACCGCAGGCGGCGGCACCGTTCTCGCCGGCGCGGACCCGCTGGTCGGCGGCGCTCTGCTGGCCGGCGGCGCCGCCGGTCTGGCCGGCCTGTCCGGTCCCGCCGCGGTGCCCGCCGGCACCACCGGCCCGGGTCTGCTCTTCGGCGCCCAGGGTGGCGCCCCGGCCGGTGGGGTGCTCCGCACCTCCGCACTGGCCAGCTCGGGCAGCACGCCCACCCCGTCGGCCCGACCGGCCTCGACGCCGGCCCCGACCGACAACCGCGCCGCCAGTGGGATCGGGCGCAGCATCGACGGCCGGCGCGCGGACGGCACCGGCCGCGCGGCGGGCGGGGCGAACCGTCCCGGGCTGCTCGGCGGGCGCGAGCGCCCCGGCGAGGACGAGTCCGACGAGCGACTCACTTGGCTCACCGAGGACGAGATGGTGTGGCGGGAGGGTGGGGCCGCCGCGCCCCCGGTGCTCGGCACCAACGACTGACCTTGGGGCGTCCCCGCCCCGGTGACCCTCCACAGTGCCCAGGTGGTGGCTGTCACTGCGGAAAGCGTCCTGGTCGAGCTGCGCCGGGCCGGGGCGGACGATAGGTTGGTGGGGTGTCCTCCGCAGCCTCCGTCCGCCCCGCCCGGTGGGCAGTGCTGCGGTCTCTGCGGGAGCTGACCCGGCTGGCGGTCACCGCGTTGGTGCTCGCGGTCGGCCTCGGCGGCGCCCTCGCCGCCACGTCACCCCCCGCCCCGACGCAGCTCCGGCCCAGCGCCGTGAGCAGCCGGGTGGACACCCTCCGACCGGCAGCCGGCACCGCCGAGCAGGCGAGCCGACCGGTCGCCTCCCCGCCGTCGGGCGCGGTCGACAACCCCACGCCGGCGGTGGCGCCGGTCACCGTGCGCCCCGAGCACGCGCCGGCCGTCGATCCCGGCCGTGGCGTCCCCTCCCGACGCGGTCCGCCGACCCGCTGATCTCGGCCGACCATCGGCCCGCGGCCGCTCCTGCGGCCCGGCCCGGGTCACCCGTCGGGGCCTGACAGCCCCCGCACCCGCCGGACGGCACCGATCGGTGACCGGCCCGCCGGGGCACCGGAGAGCGGTGACCCAGCCCGACCCGCGGCCCCGGTCCGTCCGGCCACCCGCCCGACCGTCCGGCTCGATCCGGCCACGGCCGTGGAGATCCCGTCCACCGCCCCGCCGCTACCCGCCATTCGACCGCGAGGTGCTGATCATGCAGACCGTCCTCTCCGCCGTCCTGCCCGACGTACCCCGGGCCGCCGCCATCTGGCTGAGCCTGCTCGGGATCGTCGCGGTCACCGTCGCCACCCTGCTGCTGCGGCCCGGCCGTCTCCACCTCGACGCGGCGGCCCGGATCCGCCGCGCGGCCATGCCCAGCCACCTCGAACAGGCTCACCAGGAGCGCGAGCAGAGCCGCTACGCGCAGGAGGTCGCGGTCGCCGCCGAACGGGCCACCACCACCGCCCAGCGCCGTCGGACCGAGTGGGTGGCCGCGCAGGACGAGGTCGAGGCCGCCTGGGAGGCGTACGAGTCGGCCGAGTCGGCTGTCAGGCGCCTCGACGCGGCGGCGGCCATGCCGCTGCCCCACACGGCCCGCACCCCGGCCGAGTACGCGGACCGCGAGCGCTACCTGCACCGGGCGGCGCTTGACGCGTACTGGCGGCGGGAGTTGTCGGTGGAGCAGCTCAGTGACGTGTTCGCGCACCGTGCCGGATGGGATCCGCGGCGGCACCCGGTCGAGCAGGAACTGGTGTTGCAGCGGGCGATCCGGGACAACCTGGCGGCCCGGCACGCCGCCGCCCGCGAGCGGGAACAGGCCGCCTGGCGGGCGGCGGAACTCGCGGTCGCGGCGGCTCGCAGCCTGCGCGAGGAGGCCCACGCGGCGAGCGGTCGACGGGTCGAGGAGTCCGCCTCGGTGCTGCCGCTGAGCGAGGTCGGCCGGCCGGTCGAGCAGACCCGCGAGAACCAGGTGGTCGCCAGGGGCCGCGCGGCGGTGCCGGCGTACTGATCGACGCCGCCGGTGGGCGGCTCCGACGCCGTGGCCCGCTGGTGGGTTAGCGTGACGGCATGTCCCGTGAGGCGTGGGTGCTCGTGGTGATCGCCGGTCTCCTGGCGATCGCCACACTTGTCGGCGCGGTGCTGCTGGCGGTACGGGTGGTGCGGACCAGGCGTCTGCTGGCCGGGCTCGGCGCGGGCGGCAAGGTCGCCTTCTACGGGGCACTGATCTACACGATCTTCCCGATCGACCTTCTCCCCGACCCGATCTACCTGGACGACATGGGTGTCCTGGCCGGTGCGCTGATCTATCTGACCCGCCTCGTGCACCAGCGCCGTGCGGCGGGCCGCCAACTGCCGGGGCAGCCGGACTCTCCGTCGGACCCGGACCCGGACCGGGCGCGCCGCCGCGTGCCATGATCGGTGTCGGTTCGGTGGACGGGGGACGGGGCATGGCGGGCGATCATCGGCTGGACGTACACGATCCTCGTGTCACAGCCTTCTGCGCCGAGCGGCACCTCGCGACGCTTACCACCCTGCGCGCCGACGGCACTCCGCACGTGGTGCCTGTCGGCGTCACCCTCGACCCGGAGGCCGGACTGGCCCGGGTGATCACCTCCGGCACCTCCCGCAAGGCCCGACAGGTGGCCGCCGCCGGCACGGCCGGCACCCCGGTGGCCGTCTGCCACGTCGACGGGCGCCGCTGGCTGACCATCGAGGGTCGGGCGGTGCTCCGCTCGGACCGGGCCGCCGTGGCGGAGGCGGAGCGCCGCTACGCCGAGCGGTACCGGACGCCTCGTCCCAACCCGGAGCGGGTGGTCATCGAGATCACCGTGACGGGGCTGCTGGGCAGTCTCTGACCGTCCGTACGGTCTCCAGCCGTCTGACCGGTTCCGCCGGCCGGCCGTGACCGGGCGCACCCCGACCAAGGAATCCCTGCCACCGAGCAGCCGTTGCATCCGGTACGCCCACGGCCGGAAACCGCCGCGGGCGATCGCCACATGGTGAGCCGAGCGCCATTCCCGGTGCTGCTGCCTCCACCGACGGAGGCACCAACCCCCGAACGGAGACTCGACGATGAATCCGATCCTCCAGAAGAGCGGTGTGTCAGTTGCCGGCCTGCTGGTCGCCGGCGGGTGCGCGCTCGGTCCCGCGATGGCCGCACAGGCCGCACCGGTGCAGGTCAACCCGACCTCGACGGTCGAGCGGGGCGGCCAGCACGACAGTTCCGAGCGGATCCTCGGCATCGACTACCAGGCCCAGCCGAACTTCTACTACTGCGGTCCGGCCGCGACCCGGATCGCGTTGTCCGCCCAGGGCAAGGCGGTCTCCCAGGACGACGTGGCCAGGCTGCTGGGTACCACGGAGGCGGGTACCGCCTCTGCGCTGGACACCACCCGGGTCCTCAACGAGCTGACCGGCGGCGGGTACCGGACCACCGAGATCCGCGACGCGGTGGCCCGCCCCGACCAGGTCGAGCAGCTGCGCCGGGACGTGCTGGCCGCGGTGGACGCCGGTCGACCGGTGGTGGCCAACATCAAGGGCACGACAGTGGACACCGACGGCAACCCGCACTCGTACGAGGGGGGTCACTACCTGACCCTCGTCGGCTACCGCGACGGCGGGGACACCATCCGGGTCGCCGACCCGGCCGACCCGGCGCTGGGCGAGTACTGGATGACGCTGCCGAAGGTCGCCAACTGGATCGCCGAGCGCGGCTACTCCTCCTGAGCCTGACGGTTCACCGGGCCGGTCTCCCCACTGCGGGGAGGCCGGCCCGCTCGTCGTCGCCGTACCGCCGGGCGCTGAGGTTCGCCCGCCGTCGCGCGCGGGTGGCACGGGTGGGTCGAGGCCGGTGCAGGTGCCGCCGGACCGGCGGACGGATCGCTGCCTCACCCACCCCGGCCGCCCTGCGGACGATCCGGTTGGCGTCGTCCGGTTCGGAGCCGGCGGCCCGCAGCAGGTCACTGGACGCGGTGCGCAGCCCGGTGACGAGCGCGTCGCCGAAGGACCTCACCCCGGTGGCGGCGGCACGCCCGGCCAGCTCGGCGCATTCCTCGACCAACCGGCGGGTGCACTGCGGGTTGTCGCCGACCCGGCATTCGTTGCGCATCTCCGCCACCGCCCGACCCAGCCGGGCTATCGCGTCCGGGAGCTCCGGCGGGATCGGCTCGTCGTACTCGAGGGCTGTCGTCGCCCAGCGCGACAGGACGCGGCTGTCCAGCAGGAGCCGCTCCAGAAGCGAGACGCTGCGGGCGTACTGATGGAACTGCCGGCGGCGGTGCCAGCGGGCCGGAGCGATGGTCACCACCTCCTCGGCCCCGCTCAGCGAATCGTTAAGCCGTCCCACGTCGTCCTCGGTGCCGCGGAGCCGGTCCAGGACGCGCCGCGTCCGGTCGCTGTCGCGCTGGCGCAGCGCCTCGGCCAGCTCGGCAAGCTGTTCACAGAGGACCATGAAGATCGGTTCGGCGGCGCGGTCCAGCACCCTCATCGGGTTCACCGGCAGGAGCAGCGCGACCACCAGCAGACCGACCGCGCCGCCGACGAGCGCGTCGAAGATCCTGGGCAGCTCCAGCCCTCGCTCCATCGGAGCCAGCGTGGCGATCAGCACCGCCGTACCACCTGCCTGACCGACGAGCGCGCCGCCCCGTCCGGCCACCAGCAACGCGCTGGCGATGGCGAGGGCGACCACCACGCCGGTCTGCCACGGCCCGGAGCCGATCAGGAAGCGCAGCGTGTCGCCGATGGTGATACCCAGGCCCACACCGAACAGCAGCTCGAAGGTGCGTCGGGCCCGCTGGCCGATGGCTGTGGCGATCGTGCCGACGGCCGCGGCGGGCGCGAAGACGTGCGCTCCGGGGCCGAGCAGGTTCTGGGCGATGAGGGCCGCGATCGTGGCGGCCAAGCCGGCCTGGACCGAGATGACCAGGATGATCTCCCACTGCCGGGCCCTGATTCGTCCGGCCCGCCCGCCGCGGTGGCGTACCCGTTCGACCGCCCGGCCGCTCCGCTCGGCGGCCTCGTCGAGCCGCGACCGATCGCTGTCGGCTGGCTGGCGGTCGTCGGTCATGGCGGCGGTTACCCGGGCGTCGGCCGCGCAATCGTGCCCGTACACCCCGCCGGCACCTCCGGCGACACCACCATCACCCTTAACCGCCGATCCATCGGTGATCGTAGGTTTGCCCAGCCGGTGCGGGGTACCAGGGGCCTCACACCCACCGATCCGCAACCGGTAAGGGGACACGAGATGAGCAACCCACAGAGCACCGATGACCAGGATGTCGTCGACATCCTCGTCGCCGATCATCGTGAGGTCGAGAGCCTCTTAGTCGAGCTGGAGTCACGGCAGGGCACCCCCGAGTACCGCCGCCAGATCGCCGACGTGGTGATCGCCGAACTCGTCCGCCACGCCGTGGCCGAGGAGGCGTACGTCTACCCGACGGCCCGCAAGGTGCTGCCCGACGGGGACCAGATCGCCGATCACGAGATCGTCGAGCACTCCGACGCGGAACGGACCATGAAGGACCTGGAGTCGGTCGACCCGTCCGACAGCCGCTTCGACGAGTTGCTGGCCCATTTGACCGGCACCATCAGGCACCACGTGCGGGACGAGGAGAACGACCTCTTTCCCCGGCTCCGCGCCGCGGCGGCCCGCGAGGAGCTTGTCGAACTGGCGGCGAAGGTGACGGCGTTCAAGAAGGTCGCGCCGACCCGACCACACCCGGGCGCGCCGGACCACCCGCCGGCGAACAAGCTGCTCGCCCCCGGCACGGGCATGATCGACCGGATGCGCGATGCGCTGAGCGGCCGGCCCACCTCGATGAGCGAGCTACGCGAGAACCAGCAGGGCTGACCGACGTACGGTCCGGACAGGACACTCCCGGGCCGCCGAACACTCGGCGGCCCGGGAGACGTCCGGCACGTCAACGGACCTGATCGCCCTCGCCGGTACGCGCCTGCGCCTGGTCCACGCCCTTGTCGATCTGGTCGTCGTACTTGCCGCCGGTGCGCTTGTCGGCCATGTCGCCGGCCTTCTCCATACCCTGGTCGACCTGCTTGTCGTGCTTGTCCGCGAAGTCCTTGGCCTTGTCCATGAAGTCGCCCACGCTGTTCCTCCTCCGGTCGGTCGCTCCCTGTTGGCGTTCCCTGAGCCGGGGAGCGCAAACGCCGGGACCTGCGAACACCCCCCGGATCGCCCGGGCCGGCGTACGATCCGCGCGGGCGGCCAGCCCAGCGTCGGGACGATTCGGGTGTCGGCGCACGGCCGGGCGGGTACCGACCTCGCGAGATCGAGGAGGGCCGACATGGCGGCAGACGAGGCCGGGGCGGACACCGCGCCGACACAGGGCACCGCACCGAGGACGGGCACCGGCGCGGCGCCCACGAACGGCGACACGGGACCGCGCCAGGCGTGGACGGCGCTGCCGTGGCTGGTCCGGACCGCGGTGCTGTGGAGCGCCTGCCTGGTGGTGGTCGTCGCCGGGCTCTACCTGGTGGGCCGGATCGCCGTACTGCTGGCGCCGCTGGCCATCGCGTTGGCGGCCACCGTCTTCCTCACCGCGCTGCTCGACCCGGTGCTGCTCCTGCTGCGCCGGCTGCGGCTGCCGGCGGCGCTCGCCGCGCTGCTCACCGTCCTGCTGCTCCTTGGCATCCTGGTGGGCGTCGGTGCGCTCGTGTGGAACCTCACCGCCAGCCAGTTCGACCAGCTCAGCCAGGAGCTGACCCAGGGCGTCGACCGCAGCCGGGACTTCGTCACGTCCACCCTGCCGGTCAGCGACGCCCAACTGGACCGCCTGATCGACCAGGCTCGGGAGGGTCTGAGCGGCAGCTCCCCGGACCCGGTGTCGGGGGCCCGGACGGCCACCGAGGTGCTGGGTTCCGCGCTGCTCGCCCTGGTGCTGCTCTTCTTCCTGCTCAAGGACGGCCGGTCGATGTGGCACTGGGTTCTGTCCCGGGTGTCCGGTCCGAACCGGTCGGTGGCGGCCGAGGCCGGTCGGGCGGGCTGGCAGACGCTCGGCGCGTACAGCCGGGGAACGATGCTGATCGCCGCCATCGACGCGATAGGCATCGGCCTGGCCCTGGTGCTGCTGCGGGTGCCGCTCGCCCTGCCACTGGCGTTGATCACCTTCCTCGGCGGTTTCGTACCCATCATCGGGGCGACAGTTGCGGGTGCGGTGGCGGTTCTGGTGGCGTTGGCGGCGAACGGGCCGACCACCGCGCTGCTCACCCTCGCCGCCGTGATCGCCGTGCAGCAGATCGAGGGCAACCTGTTGGAGCCGCTGGTGATGAAGCGGCAGGTCCGGCTGCATCCGGCGGTGATCCTGGTGGCGGTGACCGCCGGCACGTTGATCGCGGGTATCGCCGGTGCCTTCGTCAGCGTCCCGATCACCGCGGTGCTCTGGCGTGTCATCGACACCGTCCAACGGCGCAGGTCCGCCGCGAACGGTCTGCTCACCGGCTGAGGTGGGTGGTGAACCAGGCGCCGGCCTGCTCGGCGACCTGGTCGAGGGTCCCGGGTTCCTCGAAGAGGTGGGTGGCGCCCGGGACCACCCGCAGCTCGCCGACATTCCCCAGCTCGGCCAACGCCTGCTCGTTGAGCGCGATCACCTCCTCGTCCAGGCCGCCGACAAGCAGCAGCGTGGGCGTACGCACCTGGGGCAGCGCGGCACCGGCCAGGTCGGGCCGGCCACCGCGACTCACGACGGCGCCCACCCGGTCGGCGCGCGTCGACGCCGCGACCAGGGCGGCGGCGGCGCCCGTGCTGGCGCCGAAGAGGCCGATCGGTACGTCACCGGCGGGCCGCTCCACCGCCAACCAGTCGACGATCCCGGCGAGGCGGCTCGCCAACAGCCCGATGTCGAACCGCAGTTCGGCCGTGCCCGCGTCCACCTCGTCCTCCGTCGGGGTGAGCAGGTCCGCCAGCACGGTGCCGAGCCCACTGTCGTTGAGCGTCCGGGCCACCGCCACGTTGCGCGGGCTGTGCCGGGAGCTGCCGCTGCCGTGGGCGAACAGCACCACGCCGACCGGCCGCGCGGGCACCGTCAGGTCGGCGGGGAGCGCGACGTCCCCCACCGGAACCATCACCGTGCTGCGCCGCTCGTCCATACCCCACCTCCGCGTGCTCGCCTGCGGCCCGGGTACCCCGCCCGGCGCGGCGCACGCACGGCGGCGGTGGCCGCGTTTGCCGGGTGGGGCGTCGGGTACGCGACGAGCGACCGCAGACCGTGTCGGCGCAACCGCGCCCCGACGGATCGCGAGGATCGCCATGGCCCAGCAGCAGCCGGCCCGACAGCAGCAGATGGACGAGCGGAAGCGTCGGGAACAGGACGCCGAACGCAACCAGGACTTCGGGGACCAGGCCGCTTCGGCCCGCCTTCCCGACGACCCCAAGGCGATGGCGCCGCGGGACGCGATCGGGCGCCCGTCCACGGGCGAGCCCATCTGACCCAGGCGCACGACGGCCGGGGCGGGACCTGGTCCCGTCCCGGCCGTTCAGTCCTTGTGCTCGGGCAGCCGGAGCAGCGGCGACCGGCCCGGCGGGTGCTCCGGTGGCGGCCCGGTCGGTTCGGCAGGCGGCACCGGGACTGTCACCGGCTCGTCGCAGGTCACCCGCAGCACCTGGTCGTGGTGCCGCAGCTCGACCACGTCGTCCGGACCGCCGTGACGCAGCGAGTACGTCGTCTGGTGCGGCCGGACGTCCACCCGCAGCGCCAGTCCACGCCACTGGAGGGAGAACTCCAGCCGGCTGAGGCGGCTGGAGAGCCGGGGCGCGAACGACAGCTGACCGTCGTGGTCCCGCAGACCGCCGAGACCGCCGACCAGGGCGAGCCACGCGCCCGCCAACGAGGCCATGTGCACGCCGTCGCGGGTGTTCTCGTTGAGGTCGTGCAGGTCCATCAGCGCGGCCTCGCGCAGGTAGATGTGCGCCAGCTCGGGATGACCGACCTCGGCGGCGAGCACCGCCTGGGTGCAGGCCGACAGCGACGAGTCCCGCACGGTCCGCCGCTCGTAGTAGAGGAAGTTGCGCACCTTCTCCTCGGAGGTGAACGCGTCCCCCCGCCAGTGCATGGCCAGCACCAGGTCTGCCTGTTTGACCACCTGCTTGCGGTACAGGTCGAAGTACGGGTAGTGCAGCAGCAGCGGGTACTTCTCCGCGGGCGTGTGCGCGAAGTCCCACTCCTCCAGCCTGGTGAACCCCTCGACCTGCTGGTGGACGCCGATCTCGTCGTCGTACGGGACGTGCATGGCGGAGGCGGCGTCCCGCCAGCTCGCCGCCTCCTCGTCGGTGACCCCGAAGCGGTCGGCGTCGTCCCGGTAGCGCATCACCGCATCGGCGGCGGCGAGCAGGTTCCGCTGCGCCATCAGGTTGGTGTAGACGTTGTCGTTCTTGACGGCGGTGTACTCGTCCGGGCCGGTCACCCCGTCGATGTGGAACTGCCCGTGCCGGTCGTGGTGGCCGAGCGAACGCCACAACCGGGCGGTCTCCACCAGCAGCTCCAGGCCGATCTCCCGCTCCAACGCGGTGTCCCCGGTGACAAGCACGTAGCGGCGCAACGCGTCGGCGATGTCGGCGGCGATGTGGAAGGCTGCCGTTCCCGCCGGCCAGTACCCGGAGGACTCGGGGCCCCCGATGGTCCGCCACGGGAACGCGGCGCCCTTGAGGTTGAGTGTCGCGGCCCGTTCCCGCGCGCTGTCCAGCGTGCTGTGCCGCCAGTGCAGGGCGTTACGGACCGCGCTCGGCTGGGTGTACGTGAGCACCGGCAGGACGAACATCTCGGTGTCCCAGAAGGCGTGGCCGTCGTACCCGGGGCCGGTCAGCCCCTTCGCCGAGATGGGCCGCCGTTCGGCCCGCGCACCGGCCTGAAGGACGTGGAAGAGGCCGAACCGGACGGCCTGCTGCACCTCCGGATCCCCGTCCACCCGCACGTCCGCGGCATCCCAGAAGTCGTCGAGGTAGCCGCGCTGCTCCCGGCAGAGCCCCTCCCAGCCGTCCAGCTTGGCCGCAGCCAGCGCCGCGCCGACCTGGTCGCGCAGCGCGGGCAGCGACCGTCGACTCGACCAGCCGTACGTCAGGTACTTGACCACCCGCAGCTTCTCACCGGGCTTGAGCACGCAGCCGACAGTGGTACGGACCCAGTTCTCGTACCCCTCGGATTCGATGCTCGTGTGCTCGGGGCCGTGCACCTCGTGTTCCATAGCGGCGGCGACCCGCAGCCCGGAGACCTTGGTGCGGTGGATCAGCTGTCCTCCGTCGGGGGTGGTCAGCTCCTCCTCGGCCTGCAACGGCGACTCCAGGACCGCTGCGACCCGGGGGTCCTTGCTCTGCGCCGGCAGCGACTCGTTGGCGACCAGCTCGGACTGCACGATGAGCCGCAGCGGGCCGTCGACGGCCTCCACCTCGTAGTTGATGGCGGCGGCCGACCGTTGGGTGAACGACACCAGTCGGGTGCTGCGGACCTTGACCTCCCGGCCGGCGGGCGAACGCCAGTGCAGCTCCCGGTGCAGTGTGCCGGCCCGCATGTCCAGGACCCGTTCGTGGGAGATCAGCTCGCCGTAGCGCACGTCGAGTGGTTCGTCGTCGACGAGCAGCCGGATCAGCTTGCCGTTCGTGACGTTGACGATTGTCTGACCGGACTCGGGGAAGCCGTAGCCGGCCTCCGCGTACGGCAGGGGGCGAAGCTCGTAGAACGAGTTGAGGTACGTGCCGGGCAGGCCGTGCGGCTCGCCCTCGTCGAGGTTGCCGCGCAGTCCCACGTGGCCGTTGGAGAGCGCGAAGACCGACTCGGACTGGGCGAGCACGTCCATGTCGAGTCGGGTTTCCCGGACGTGCCACGGTTCGACGGGATAGGCCCGTTCCCGGATCACGCGGTACCCCGCTCTCCGGTCGCGTGCTGGGCTGCCGCGTCGGTGGCCCGGCGCGGCGCCGTCGGGTCGGCCGCGTCGAGCAGGTCGGCGAGGTCCTTGACCACGATGTCGGCGCCGTGGGCGAGCAGTTCGTCGGCCTGGCCGACCCGGTCGACACCCACCACGTAGCCGAAGCCTCCGGCCCGACCGGCCGCGACCCCGGACAGCGCGTCCTCGAAGACGGCGGCCCGCGTCGGATCGACGCCGAGCAGTCGGGCACCGGCGAGGAAGCTGTCCGGCTGCGGTTTGCCGCGCAGCCCCTGCGCCCGGGCCACCAGCCCGTCGACCCGCGCCTCCAGCAGTGGCTCCAGCCCGGCGGCGGCGACCACCTCCCGCCCGTTGGCGCTGGCGGTCACCACTGCTCGCCGCAGGCCGGCCTCGGCCGCCGCCTCCAGGTAGCGCACCGAGCCCGGGTACACCTCGACTCCGGAGCTGCGCAGTCGTTCCAGCAGCAGGACGTTCTTGCGGTTGCCCACGCCGTTGACCGTGTCGGCGCTCGGCGGGTCGTCGGGGCTGCCCTCGGGCAGCACGATCCCGCGGGAGGCGAGGAACGCCCGGACCCCGTCCGCGCGCGGCCGGCCGTCGACGTAACGGTTGTAGTCCGGGCCGGGGTCGAACGGTTGGAAGGGTTCGCCGGTGGCGGTGGCGCGCTGCCTGAGGAACTCGTCGAACGTCTGCGTCCAGGCGGCGTTGTGCACCAGGGCGGTCTGCGTCAGCACACCGTCCAGATCGAAGAGACAGGCGGTCACATGAGCAGGTAGGCCCAGCACAGTACGAATCTAACCAGCCGGGCCGGCCCGCAAACCCGTTTCCGCTGCCCCGTCGCGGCTCAGTTCGGCCGCAGTGTCCAGATCACGGTCATCGTCGCGGTGATCCGGCCGTCCTCGGTGGCGATCTCCACCTCGACGCCGAACTCGGGGCGGCGACCCGCCTCCAGTTCGTCGATCACCTCGAGCGCCGGGCGGGCGAGGCGCGCGGTGGCCAGCACCGGACCCATGGCGAGTTTGCGGTAGTCGATGTCGGCGTGGACGGCGAGCGGAACGACACGGTCGAGCAGGTGCCCGAAGGCGGCCAGCACGACCGTGCCGGAGGCCGTCTCACCGAGGGTGAACATGGCACCGGCGTGCGGGCCGCCGATGTGGTTGTGGGTGGCCGGCGAGTCGGGGAGGCGGACGACCGCCCGCACCCCGCCCCCCGCGTCGGGCGCCACCTCGACGAATTCGACGCCGAGGGTCCGGGCGAAGGGCACCGCCTCGAGCATGCCGGCCGCCACCTGGCGGGAGTCGATGGTCATGACCCGACGTTACTCGCCAGTAACCAAGCCGGCAACAAGCACTTTATCCGCTCCCGCCCTGCTCAGAGGTTCGCGATCGTCCGCAGGATCTCGGCGTAGAAGTTGCCGTCGATGCTGCGGAAGAAGGCGAAATCCTGACCCGGGTCGCCGAAGAACGGGCGCAGCGTCCACGCCAGCTGGGTGCCGACGAAGCCGAAGAGCAGGATCCAGATGTAGAGCAGCGTCATGCTGGCCGGCCGCTGCGTCGGCTCGGCGCGCCGCACCTGCGGGCTGGCCCACGGACGCTGGGCGAGCCCGTAGCCGGGCGGCATCATGCCGGGCGGGGACGCCGCGGTCGCCGGCTGCCCGGTCCACTGCGCCGGAACCGGCGCCGGTGCGACTGTGGTGGCGCCGTTCGCGGCGGCCACCGCCGCGCCGGCCGGCACGGCGACGGGTTCGGCGACCGGCTCGGCACCCTGCCCGGCGGCCGGCGCGTCGGCCGGCACCGCAGCCGCAGCCGGCGCGACCTGGGCCGGTGCCTGCGTCGCAGCCTGCGCCGGCGCCTTCGCGGTGGCGGGCTCCGGCGCGAGCAGGCCGTGGTCGTTGAGCACCTGCATCCCACCGGTGAGGAAGCGCAGCCCGACCAGCGCCGACAGGGTCAGGATCGCCACGTTGAGCAGCTTGAAGAACCCGTAGTCAGGCGCGGTGATCAGGAAGAAGAGACTGATCGGCGCGAACGCCACCGCGAGCATCGAGGTCACCGTGATGGCCACCATCACCAGGGCCAGTGACTGGCGGACCGAGAGTCGAGCACCGAAGACCAGGTTGAACAGGTAGAGCGTGGGCAGGCAGATGGCCAGCGTGACCAGGAACAGCAGTGGCAGCTTGAGGGCTGAGGTAAGCGCCATGAGCGGACTGTGGAACGCGCCGAGCACCGCCCCGTAACAGGCGAGCGCGATGGCGGAGCTGGCAAGCATCCGGCCGGTCAACGCGTTCAGGTCGCCCTCGGCGACGATCTGCTGCCAGATCCCCTGACGGTCGCGCAGGATGCGCTCGATGACGAGCGGACTGGGACGGTCACCCGACACGGGTGCACCCCTCTCGGTGGTCTCACTGTGGACTGGGTGCGCAGACGGTAGGACACCGCCGGGTGCCGCCGCCACCCCGACACGGCGGGTCGTCAGCGCCAACCGACGTCGATCCGTGCTCCGCGCTCGTCGAAGAAGTGCAGCGCGTCCATCCGGACCGAGACGGCGAGCTGGTGACCGGCGGTGACCGCCGGGTACGGCGCCAACCGCACCGCCAGCTCCGCCGGACGCCTGTGGTGCCGGCCCGGGTCGGGAAGGACGCTCGTCCGGTTGCCACCCGTCGGCGCCTCGACCGGTTCCACAGGCTTGCCGGTGAGCCGCTGCATCACCGAGCCGAACCGGCGAAGGCCCCGCTGACCCACGGGTGGCGGGTCCAGTGGCGCGCCCATCTCGTCGACCATGATCGCGGTCGCGCCGATGTCGAGGAACGCGAGCGACTCGTGGCCGTGGTGCTCCAGGTAGCGGATGCGGCCGTGCAGCACGTCACCGGGGCTGTCCGGGCTGACCGGGGTGAGCGCCTCGGCCCGCATGCCGACGACGATCCGCTCGCCGTGGTAGTGCGCCACCGCCCGGCTGCGGATGTCGTTCCAGGGCAGGTAGAGCGACTGTTCGCCGAGGTTGAGCGTGACGTACCGGTCGAGGTGGACGTAGACCGACGCCTCCAGCAGGTTCATCCGTGGGCTGCCCAGGAACGCGGCCACGTAGAGCGTCGCGGGGCGCCCGTACACCTGGGTCGGTGTGCCCACGTCCTGGAGCACGCCGCGGCGCATGATGGCCACCCGGTCGGCCATGGTGAGCGCCTCGGCCTGGTCGTGGGTGACGTAGACGGTGGTGACGCCCAACTCCCGGGTGAGGCCGGAGATCTCGGCGCGCAACTCGGCGCGCAGGCCGCTGTCCAGGTTGGACAGGGGCTCGTCCATCAGGAACAGCCCGGGCCGGCGGACGATCGCCCGACCCATGGCGACCCGCTGCCGCTGCCCGCCGGAGAGCTGACCAGGCTTGCGGGCCAGCACGTCGCCGATGCCGAGCGCGCTGGCCACGTCGCTGACCCGCTCCCCGCGCGGCTCCGGCTCGACGCCGGACAGCCGCAGCGGGAACGCGATGTTGTCGCCGACTGTCATGTGCGGGTAGAGCGCGAAGTCCTGGAAGACCATGGCGATCTTCCGGTCCCGTGGTGGCAGGTCGTTGGCGAGTTCCCCGTCGAGCAGGACGGCGCCCTGAGTCGGATCCTCCAGGCCGGCGATCATCCGCAGCACCGTGGACTTCCCACACCCCGACGGGCCGAGCAGCACCATGAACTCGCCGTCGTTCACGTCCAGGTTGATGCTGTCGACGGCCACCGTGCCGTCCTTGAAGATCTTGGTGACATCCTTGAGCGCGACGGTGCTCACCGTCTCCTCCCCCAGCTCGTCGGCCGAACCCCACAAGACTGTGACCAGGATCATTCGATCAGCACATCGGGTAAACGTCTCATGTTCGACCTATGACGCTGCCATTACACGACAGTACGCACCACTACCGCATGATCAGCAGGGGGACGAAAGGCCGGCCGGCTCCCCCAGGAACACGCGGCGCACCACCCGCTCCGCCGCGTGCCCGTCGTCCAGAGCGCAGAATCGGCCCCGGAACTGCGCGCGGGCCTTTGTCGCCGCGTCCGAGCGCACCGCGTCGGTACGGAACACGTCCAGCAGGGCGGTGAACGTGGTGGCCACCGCGCCCGGAGGTTCCGCCGTCACGTCGAAGTAGACGCCCCGGGCCAGCCGGTACGCCTCCCAGTCCGGTGTGTACAGCACGATCGGTCGATCCAGCACCGCATAGTCGAACATCGCCGAGGAGTAGTCGGTGACCAGCACGTCGGCAACCAGGTAGAGATCCTCCACCCGCTGGTGACCGCTGACGTCGCGGACCCGGTCGCGATCCACCGACCGGGCGGGGCGGCGGTCCCGGTCGTGGAAGTAGTGGCTGCGCATCAGCAGCCGGCCCGACCCACCCAGCGCGTCGACGAACCGGTCCGGGTCGAACGGCGGCCGGTAGCCGGGCAGGTGCTCGCGGTGCGTCGGGGCGTACAACACCACCTGCTCGTCGGGGGCGAGACCGAACTCGTCGCGCAGCCGGCGCACCTCGTCCGGGTCGGCGGTGACCAGCCGGTCGTTGCGCGGGTAGCCCACCTCGAGTGTCGTGTAGGTGGCCGGGTACGCCCGGTCCCACATCTGCGTGGAGAAGCTGTTCGAGCTGACGCTGTAGTCCCACCTGTCCACCCGGCGCAGCAGTCCGGCGAAGTCCATGCGGCCCGCGCCGATCGGATAGCGCTGCTGGTCGAGCCCCATCACCTTCACGGGCGTGCCGTGGTGGGTCTGCACGTGCACCTGCTCCGGCCGCTTACGGACGAAGTCCGGGTAGTTCACGTTGTTGATCAGCCACCGGGCCCGGGCCAGCACCCGGTAGTACGCCGGGGTGCCCGCGACCACGTACTCCACCCCCGGCGGGACGGCGTCCACCCGGTCGCGGCGCACGATCCACACACCCCGCACCTCGGGGGCCAGCCGCCGGGCCACCTCGTAGATCGCCGCCGGGTTGCACGCGTACCCCCGGAACCAGTAGGCCGCGTACACCGCGAGCGTCGGGTCGACCGGCCGGCGCAGCTCCGCCCGGTAGTACTCGCGCAGCAGGCCGTCGCGGGTCAGGCGGGCGCCGCGCCGGGCCGCCGGGCCGACCCGCCGCCGCACCGTACGGGTCCGCTTGCGGGCGGTGTCCCGGGCCCGGCTGGCGGCGCGCAGCGCGCTGAACGTCCGCCACCGGCCGGCGGCGACAAGCCGGTGCTTGATCCCCTCCACCCCGTCCGGAACCGGGTAGCCGCCGTCCGGCAGCCAGCGCGCGTAGTCGGCGGTGATCTGCGCGAAGAACGCCGGCCTCAACTCCGGCGCGATGCGCTGGCCGTTGCCGAGCACCGTCAGGTAGTGCCAGATCATCCGCTCGAAGACCGCCGGCCGCAGGGCGTCCGTCGCCGACCCCCACCCATCCATCAGGTGGAACACCCGGTGCCACTGCGGAAACACCTCGAAGTGCCGGTCGCCACGGGTCCTGGTGATCGCGCCGGCGCGGCGCTGCCGGTAGTTGACACACACCTGGTCGAGTACGCCGATCCGCTGTGCCGCCATCAGCACCGGATGGCTGAAGGACACGTCCTCGTACCAGCCCGGCGCGAAGCGCAGACCCAGATCGACAAGGAACTGCCGACGGACCAGCCGGTTCCACGCGGTGTGCAGCAGGCGCATCGCCTCCGGCCGGTCCCGCAGCCGGAAGGTGTCGGGGCCGGGTGACTCCGGGAACACCTCGGCCATCGCGCTGCGGGTGACCGTGTCGTTCCAGTGGGCGCGGACGTGGTCGACGAGCAGCACGTCGGGGCTGGTGGCGCGCAGCCGCTCGGCGACCGCCGGCAGGCACTCCGGCGCCAGCCAGTCGTCGCCGTCGAGAAACCAGACGTACTCGCCGACGGCCCGGTCCAGCCCGACGTTGCGGGCCGGACCGAGACCGATGTTCTCCGGCAGCCGGACCGAACGGACCCGCCGGTCACGGGCCGCGTACTCGTCGATGATCTCGCCGCTGGCGTCCGGCGAGCAGTCGTCGACGGCGATCACCTCGACGTCCGTCTCCGGCTGGCCGAGGATCGAGTCCAGGCACTCACGCAGGTATCCCTGCACCCGGAAGGCCGGTACGACGAAACTGATCAAAGTCATCCGGCCGTCCCTCCGTCAGCGCGGCACGGCACCTCCCGCGCCCACCGGCGCGGCCGACGCCCGCGCGCCACGGGCCGGCCGGACGAACCAGGCCAGGACGACACTCGCCGCGAAGACCACGAGAAGGTACGCACCGAGTGTAGCCATGCCGATACTCACGATGCCGGCAATCGCCGCGAGGGTCAGCAGCACCGAACGACCGTCCCAGCCCAGGGTGGCCGCGTGCAGCGGTGGTGCCGCCTGCCGCTTCTCCAGCCGGGCGGTCAGGTCGTAGTGGTGCACGGTGAGCACGAAGACGTACCCGAAGATCAGCCAACCCGGCGCGTCACCGACCACCCCGACCGCGATCGCGAACAGGTACTCGGCGGCCCGCAACGCCGCCGGCACCAGCCAGTCCAGCGGACCGTTGTGCGCGGCCCCGGCACCGAGGCCACCGGCCAGGAGCACCAGCAGCGCCACCGGCACCGCCCAGCGCAGCCCGTCGGGTGTGTCGCTCCACAGCGCCGCGACAAGCAGCGCCGCCGGGCCGAGCGCGGCGATCACCGCCAGGGTGAGCGGCCCCATCGGGCGGACCACAGGTAGCCGGCGGACCAGCGGACCGTCGTCGCGGTGCAGCGTGGCGTCGACCGTGTCCAGCACCGGCACCCACATCCAGCGGGCCCGCAGCGTACGCAGCGCACCCGTGTACGCGAACGCCAACGCCCCCCAGACCAGCACCGCGATGAGGCTGACCAGCGGGTTGAACAGCGCCACGGTCAGCGCGATCAACGCCCACCGCTCACCGATCGGGAAGACCACCGTCCGCTTCAGCCAGTACGACAGCGAGCCGGTGTCGGCCTGCACCCGGGTCGACGCGGCGTTCAACCGGTCACCGATCCCGCCGCTGGCACCCGCCGTCGCCCGGGGCCGGCGCGCCGCCTCGTCGTGCAGCGCCCCGTACCAGGTGTCGGTCATGTGCCTGACGGTCTGCAACGTCATCGCGGCGATGGCGAGGGCCCAACCGTTGCCCAGCCCGGCGTGACTCACCCCGAAGCCGAGGCCGGCGTAGACCAGGTACTCCTTCGCCCGGTCGGCCATGGTGTCCAGCCAGCCGCCCCAGGCGCTGAAGTTACGGGTGTAGCGGGCCAACTGACCGTCCACGCAGTCCAGCACGAAGCCGAGGTAGAGCAGCACCGCACCGCTCACCAGCGCCAGCCGCCCGCCGACGCCGAACAGCACCGCGGCGGCCAGCGCGAACAGCACCGAGATCACCGTCACGCCGGTCGGGGTGAGCCGCAGCCGGGCCGCCACCCGCACCACGTACGGCGACCAGGTGCTGACGAAGTACGTGGAGAAGAAGTCGTCCTTCTCCTTCACCGACAGCCGCAACTCGGCCCGGTCCTCGTCGACAGCTGTCACCGCGGCCTCGGCGGCGACCAGAACGGCCTCGTCGTCGACCCGGTGCGCGACGAGCAGACGTACCCGCTGGGCGAAGATCAGGGTGCCGAGCGCCGCGAGCCCCGCGACGAGCCGGTCCACGGCGGACCCGGGGCCGCCCACGGCGGCGGCCCGGGCGGCGGCGGCGAGGGTCGGCAGGTCGTCGACGCCGACCCGCAGCGCGCCGCCGAACACACCTGTGGCGTCGCCGTCGAGGGCGTCCAGCGGGCCGGCGTCGACGACCTGGCCGCGCTCCTCGCGCACGGCGGTCCGCCCGGGCACCGGCGGGTCGGTGAGCACCAACGCCACTGTCGGCCCCACCGGGCTGGTGGCGAGGTGCCGCAGGACTGCTGTGTGCGCCACCAGGTCGGTACCGGTGACCAACAGCGGACCGCCGGCGGTGTCGGCGAGCGCCGCCACCTCGTCGAGGGTCGCCGCGAAGCGCACCTCGTCCGCGCCGGCCCGGCGCAACTGGTCGGCGAGCCGGTCGGCAAGCGGCTCACCTGTCGCGGTGGTCAGGCCCGCCGCGGGCGTCCCGGCGGCGAGCACGATCGCGAGCGTCACCGCGGAACCGCGGCGTGGTACGCGTCGAGCGCCTCGGCGATGGTGCCGTCGAGCGTCAACCGGCCCGCGTCGAGGTACAAACCCCGACGGCAGAACCGGGTCAGGTCCTTTTCGTTGTGTGACACCAGCACGAGCGTGCGCCCCTCCCCGAGCAGACGATCAATCGTCGCGTAACACTTCTTGCGGAACTCCGCGTCCCCGACCGCCGTCACCTCGTCCATGAGCAGGATCGGGTGCGGCAGGTGCGAGATGATCGCGAAGCCGAGCCGTACCTTCATCCCCGACGAGTAGTGCCGCACCGACGTGTCGATGGCCCGTTCCACCTGCTCACCGGCGAACTCGACGATCTCGTCGAAGTGCCGCTTCAGATAGCCCGCCGACAGGCCGTGCAGCCCACCGACCAGGTGCAGGTTCTCCCGGCCGGTCAGGTCGTTGGAGAAGCCGGCGGACAGCTCCAGCAGCGGCGCCACCGCGCCGTGCACCCGGATGCTGCCCTCGTCCGGGATGAGCACCCCGGCGATCAGCCGCAGCAGGGTGCTCTTACCGGTCCCGTTGCGGCCGATCACCCCGACGGTCTCGCCGGGCTCGACGGTGAACGACACGTCGCGCAGCGGCCAGAACTGGCCCGGCAGGGCTCCGCGCCCACCGCGGTGGATGAACAACTCCCGCAGTCGCAGCTGCCGGCGACGGTTGCGGACGAACCGGATGCCCAGCCCGTCGGCCTCGATGATCGGCGCGGCCATCACAGTTCCTTGAGCACGGCTGGCTCCAACCGGCGGAACGACCACCAGCCGGCGGCCAACACCAGCAGGCTGCCGACGACAGTGGTGGTGAGCAGCCGGGCGTCCGGGAACTCGTCCGGATACCAGATCGCGTGGTGCAGTTGGAAGATCCCGACCAGCGGGTTCAGCTCGTACACGACCTTCAGCCAACCCGGCAGACCGGACTCGCGGACCAGGCTGAGCGGATAGATGATCGGCGTGGCGTAGAAGAGCACCCGGATGATCAGCCGCATGAACCGCTCCACGTCGCGCATCAGCACGTTCCACGCGGACAGCAGCAGAGCCAGCCCGACCAGCAGCACACCCTGCACGGCCACCGCCAACGGCAGCGCCAGCAACGACCAGCCGGGGTGGATCCGGCCGTGCACCGCGTAGATCACCGCGATGGCGACCAGGATCGGCAGGCCGGCCGCGTACTCGGCGAACCGGCCGGTGACCCGGCCGATCGGGAAGACCTGACGCGGCACGTTCATCGTGGTGATCAGCCGGGACTGGCCGGTCAGCGCGTTGGTGGCCTCACTCAGCGCCGAACTGGTCCACATCCAGGCGAAGATCCCGGTGATCAGGAACAGCGGATACGACCCGGCAGCCTCACCGAGGTGCCGGCCGGTGTCCCGGGAGTAGAGCACCCCGAACACGAACCAGTAGATGGCGCCCATGCCGAGCGGCTCGATCAGCGACCAGAAGTACCCCAGCACCGACTGCTGGTACTTGACCGCCAGGTCGCGCCTGACCAGGATGCGCAGCGAGTTGCGGTGCGACCACAACGCCGCGACGCCAGAGGTCACCGCGAGCCTCCCGCCTTGCGAAACGGACGACAGGTTAGCAGTCGGTGAACGAATGCCCCGAATCGGCCGTACTCAGCACTCGATCACGTTGACGGCCAGACCGCCGCGCGCCGTCTCCTTGTACTTGACCTTCATGTCGGCGCCCGTCTCCCGCATGGTCTTGATGACCTTGTCCAGTGACACCGCGTGCACACCGTCGCCGCGCAGCGCCAGCCGGGCGGCCGTGATCGCCTTGATGCTAGCCACGGCGTTCCGCTCGATGCAGGGGATCTGCACCAGGCCACCCACCGGGTCACACGTCAACCCGAGGTTGTGCTCCATCCCGATCTCGGCCGCGTTCTCCACCTGCTCCGGAGTGCCACCGAGCGCCTCGGCCAGCCCCGCCGCCGCCATCGAACACGCCGAGCCGACCTCACCCTGGCAGCCGACCTCCGCGCCGGAGATCGACGCGTTCTCCTTGAACAGCACGCCGATCGCGCCGGCGGCCAGCAGGAACCGCACCACGCCGTCGTCATCGGCATCTTCGATGAAGCGGCTGTAGTAGTGCAGCACCGCCGGAATGATCCCCGCCGCGCCGTTCGTCGGCGCGGTCACCACCCGGCCGCCCGCCGCGTTCTCCTCGTTCACCGCGAGGGCGAACAGCGTCACCCAGTCCATGGCGTGCAGCGGGTCGCTGGTCCCGGCGTCCGCCTCCAGGCCGCGCCGCAGCTCCGCCGCGCGCCGCCGGACCTTCAACCCCCCGGGGAGTACGCCGTCCCGCTCGCAGCCGCGCTGCACGCACTCCCGCATCACCCGCCAGATCTCCAGCAGACCCGCCCGGATCTCCGCCTCGCTGCGCCAGGACCGCTCGTTGGCCAGCATCACCTCGCTGATCGACAGCCCGGTGGTGGTGGTGACGTCGAGGAGCTGCGCACCGGTCAGGAAGGGGTACCGCACCCGGGTGCTGTCCGGCTTGATCCGGTCCGCGCCCGCCGCCTCCTCGTCCACCACGAAACCGCCGCCCACCGAGTAGTAGGTGCGACTCCGCAGCTCGGCGCCCTCGACGTCGTACGCCGCGAAGGTCATCCCGTTCGGGTGGTACGGCAGCGACCGGCGGCGGTGCAGCGTCAGATCCCGGTCCGGGTCGAAGTCGATCTCGTGCGCGTCCAGCAGACTGATCCGCCGCTCCGCGCGAATCCGCTCGACCCGGGGGCCCACCGTGTCGGTGTCGACCGTCTCCGGCGACTCCCCGGCCAACCCCAACAGCACCGCCGGCCCGCTGCCGTGACCGTGCCCGGTGGCGCCCAACGAACCGAACAGCTCAGCCTGCACCCGCGCGGTGCCGGTGAGCAGCCCGTCGGCCTTGAGCCCCGCCACGAACGTACGGGCGGCCCGCATCGGCCCCACCGTGTGCGAGCTGGACGGCCCGATGCCGACGCTGAAAAGGTCGAAAACACTGATCATGGCTGCGCTTCCTCGCCGTCGCCCGTGGTACGGGTCCGGCCCGGTTCGTGGCCACCGGTCAGGCGGCCCCGCTCATGGGCCGCCCGGTCGGGCGGCCGCCCGGCCACCCGGGGTGACGGGTGCCCAACCAGCGAGCCTACCCGCCGAGCCGGCCACCCAACCGGCCACCGCGAGGCGGCCACCTGACCGCCGCCCACCCGCCGCGACACCGCCACCTCCCCGCAGTGTCCGGCCGCCCCGCCGCGCCTGCCCGGCTGCCCGGGCTGCTCGACCGCCCGATTTCCTGGCTGCCAGGGCTGCGTGGCTGCCCGCCTGCCGGGGCTACGCGGCTGCCCGGCTGCCCGGGCTACGCGGCTGCCCGGCTGCCCGCTCAAGATCACGCCAAATCCTGGATGTAGTGGCCTCCTCACGCCCTGAGGCCACTACATCCAGGATCGAGCACGATCTTCGCCTGGGTGTGGAGTGCGAGGCGCGAGGCGTCGGGCCGGCCGCACGGGTAAGTACCTACGGGTCCACTGGTTGCTGATCCTCCTCGGGACCGAGGTCGAGGTGGCCACCCCTTTCTACCGTGGATTGCAGACGCGGCACACAGCCGCAGAGTGGGAGTACGACGATGAGTCGCAAACTGGTCCGGCCCCGCCAGGGGCGCATGCTCGCCGGTGTCTGCGCCGGCCTCGGTCAGCGGTTCGGCATGTCCGCCGGGATGGTCCGGCTGCTGTTCCTGCTGTCGCTGCTGCTGCCCGGCACCCAGGTGATCGTCTACCTGATCCTCTGGGTCCTCATGCCGAACGAGGACCGCTACCTCGCCTCCACCCGACACTGACCCACGCCGCACCACCCGGCGCTGCCCCACCCGAACCACACCACGGGCTGAGACCGCACCGACGGACTACGGGAGGCCACAACATCACTGATGTTGTGGCCTCCCGCACGTCAGAGGCAGCAACATCAGTGATGTTGCGCAGATCTTGCGCCGGGACGCCGGACGCGGTGCGCCGGGCGCG